>CACBBI010000008.1 GCA_902537445.1 uncultured Prochlorococcus sp. | reverse complement strand
TGGTTCCATGCTTGAGGAAGAACGACACCTGTCTCTTCAAGGATTGTAAATCCACCCTCTGCATTAATCTCCCCAATTCTTACTGTTTGAGATAAGTGGTGATTAGGCATAACTTCAACAGGACCTTGTGGAGCATCAAACTTTTGTCCAACAAGGGCTTCCCTTACTGCGTTGTCGTCGAATGTTCCAGCATCTTCTACTGCCTGTTTCCATAAGTAGACCATGTTATAAGCAGATTCTTGAGGATCAGCTACAACTCGATCTGCTCCCCATCTTTTCTTGAAACTTGCGGCAAATTTCTTAGATGCAGGAGTATCAATTGACATCATGTAGTTCCAAGCGCCGTAGTGACCTTCAAGGAACTCAGGACCAATTGTACTAATCTCTTCTTCAGCAATTGAATAGTTCATTACGTAGTACCCACTTGAAGGTGTGATACCTGCGTCTTGAATCTGTTTGAAGAATGCAACGTTTTGGTCACCATTAAGAGTATTAATGATTATTCCACCTTCAGGCAAAGCTTTTTTGATTTTTGAGATAATTGGAGCAACTTCAGTATTTCCTAATGGAAGGTAATCTTCTCCAACAACTTTACCGCCGAGCTGTTTTACCTGAGCTTTTGTGATTGTGTTTGAAGTTCTTGGGAAAACATAATCAGAACCTACAAGGAAGAAATCTCCACCAGCTGCAGGAGAACGCTTATACATGAAATCCGTAGCGGGTTCCGATTGTTGGTTTGGTGTGGCTCCTGTATAGAAAATGTTGTTAGAACATTCTTGAGCTTCATATTGAATTGGGTAGTAGAGGAACGCATCTTTTGATTCGTAGACAGGTAACATTGCCTTTCTACTTGCAGATGTCCATCCACCAAATACGACAGGAACTCCGTCTTGGTCTATAAGTTTCTTTGATTTTTCAGCAAAAGTTGGCCAGTCAGATGCACCATCTTCAACTATGTATTCTATTTTGTAGCTTTTGCCGCCAACATTAACACCACCAGCAGCATTTATCTCTTCAATAGCCATTTTTTCTGTATCAACAAGAGTAGATTCAGAGATAGCCATTGTTCCGGATAACGAATGCAAAATACCAACGGTTACTGTGTCATCGAAACTTCCGGAGGTTCCGCCTCCACCACAGGAAGTTGCTGTAACAGCAAGTGAGGCAGTAGCTAAACCTGCCAAAATACGCCTTGAAATTCTCATGAATTAGGATAAATTAGGTAATTGACCCGCATTAGGGGGATAAAGTAAAAGTTATTAACGAGTGAGGATTAGTTTTGTATCAGTCGTAACTTTTTGTTGAATCCAATATATTAGTAATGAACATTTTTCTAGTTTCGATTGTTGGGTATATGTGATTCTAAAAATTGAGTTATTTCTTCAACTCCTATGCCGCTACTTAGGTTGGTAAAAAACCAAGGTTTCCCTTTTCTCATAATTTCAGTATCACTTTTCATAATATTTAAATCTGCACCAACTTTATCTGCTAAGTCAATTTTGTTTATTAATAATAAATCCGACCTTGTTATCCCTGGCCCCCCTTTTCTAGGAATTTTGTCTCCGGCAGATACATCAATTACATATATTGATAAATCTACAAGTTCTGGACTAAAACTAGATGCTAAATTATCACCTCCACTTTCTACAAAAACAAAATCTAAAGGATTATATTTATTTTCTAAATCTAAAACTGCATTTTTATTTAATGAACAATCCTCTCTTATCGCGGTATGAGGACAACCTCCTGTTTCTACACCAATTATCCTTCCTTCCTCTAAAACCTTTTTATTAATTAGAAAGTTAGCATCTTCTTTGGTGTAGATATCATTTGTGACAACAGCTATCTCATAATTCTTTTTCATGCTTAAGCATAGAGTCTCTACTAATGCAGTTTTTCCTGAACCTACAGGCCCAGCAACCCCTACTCTCAATTTGCTGCTCATAAATTAATTTCTAAAAAGTTTTGTATAAAGGTCATTATGATTTTGTTGTGCCATAGCTAAACCTACATTGCCAAAATAGATGTCATCAATTTCTTTGTCCATAATTTCTTTAGAAACTTTTGAAATTATTTCTAATAAGTCTCTCTGGATTAGTTGTGCTTTTGTTGACCCAATAGGAATAATTCTTAATGCAGCACTAAGTTGGTTTGCACTCCATGCATAGAAAAAATTCTCAACCATTTCTAACTTGGTAATTTCAAAACAATAACAAGCCCAACTCCACGCTAAAGGCCAGCTGTTTTTTTTATTATTTTCATAAAGATATTCAAATCCAAATTCTTTGGTTAAATCAAAGAGAGATTTTGCCATTTGAATTTGTTGTTCTCTAATTTCGAGAGAGTCCTTTGATGAGAGGATCCATTTATCCAAACTCATTAGCTTTTGCAAATTACCTTTTAAATTTTTGTGGTCTTTTATCTCATTGAAAATATCAAAAAAATCTAGTAAAAGTGTTGCATCTAGTCTGATCTGACCAATTTTTAGTTCACTTATTATTAACTCTTTAACCGAATTTGAATCTGTTAAATTTTTATTATTAAGATAACTCTCCATTCCCTCCGAATAACAAAATCCTCCAACTGGTAAGTTAGGACTTATTAATAAATATTTTAATAAGTGACTTTTACTCATGACTATGGGCACCTCTTTCCGGAAAAAACTTTTTTTTCGTATTTTTTACATCAACTTTAAAATTAAGAAGCATATTTTTAATAACATAATCACGTTTTGTTAGAAGAATACCTTCTTCGATTTCTACTTCCACGTGCCTATTTCCAAGATGATAAGCAGCTTTAATAAGCTCAATTTTAGAATTTGAACTTATTTCAATTAAATCTTCTGTTTTGGCAATTATCTCAACATAAAAATTGGACTTATTAGTTGAAAGAATATCTCCATCATTTAATTTGCCTTTCCTAGGTAATTGTAAAATTATTTCTTGATCACAATCAGTTAATTTTTTACCTCTTAAGATTCTTCTTTCATCAGAACTTAAGGTAAGTTTTAAAAATAAACCTAATTTCGGTTTTTCCTTAATCCAATCAGTTACAACAATTTGTTTATTCATTCTCAGAATCAAAATTTTTGGTTACTTTAATTTAGTAATTAAAGAAAACAATTTATGATTAAAACTTCATGGGAAGGTAATTGTTTCTTAAATTTTTTCAATAATAAAGCAAGTTTAGGAAATGTTGATAAAACAATCTTTAAATCTAAATCAACTTCTCCTTATAAGTTATTAAAGTCTACTCATGATCAAGAGGGCAGATGCATTTTGCCTGTTCTACATACTGCAGGGGGATTGGTAGGAGGTGATTTACTTGATTTTGAGGTAAATCTTGAAAAAAACTCTAAAGTTTTGTTGACGACTTCATCAGCTCAGAAGGTATATGGATCAGTTGGAAGATCTAGAATCAATCCAAAAGGAAGTTTTTCAAAGCAAAAGAATCTCATAAACATTCTTGATAATTCTCATTTAGAGTATCTTCCCCAAGAAACAATCATCTTTGCAAATGGTTTATATGAGCAAATTTTTAAAGTATCTATTTCAGAAACTTCAAGTTTTTTATTTACTGATTTAATAAGACTTGGAAGATCTTCTTCCGGAGAATCTATTGAGAATGGAGTTTTTAGGTCTAAATTAGAAATTATGAGAAATAATGATTTACTTGATGATTGGGAATATGTTGATCAGATTGAATTATCTAAGGCAAGTTTTGTGGCCAAGTCAGGCATGGATTTCATGCCAGTTTTTGGATCCTTAATTTGGATTTGCGAAAAAGATTTTTCCAAGTCAAAAATAAATAATCTTGTAGGAAATATAAAAAAGATTTTCAATGAAACTAATAATAATTTATCTATTGGAATCCTTGAAAATGGAATCTCAGTACGATTCCTAGGGAGTTCTTCTCAAGATGCTAGAAAATGTTTTTTTTGTATTTGGAAACAAATTAGGTCTGTTTGTGGATTTTGTGAGCCAAAATATCAAGGTGTATGGCCTTTACAAGATTCTATGAATTATTAATTATGTTCAGAAAGAACCTTTTTTAAGAATTTATAGATTAATTTTTTATTATGCATCTTTCACCTCAAGAAAAGGATAAATTATTGATTTTTTCTGCTGCGCTCTTAGCTGAAAGAAGGCTTGGTCGAGGTCTTAAGCTTAATTATCCTGAAACAATTGCTTTTTTAAGTTTTCAAGTTCTTGAAGGAGCACGAGATGGTAAAAGTGTAAGTCAATTAATGTCAGAGGGAACTACCTGGCTTTCAAAATCACAAGTTATGGAGGGCATTCCTGAAATGGTTGATGAAGTTCAAATAGAGGCGGTTTTCCCTGATGGGACTAAATTAGTTACTATTCACAATCCGATTAATTAGTTATGAGTAATTTAATTCCTGGCGAAATAATTCCTGAAAAAGGTGAAATCGAACTAAATCTTAGTAAGCAAGTTAAAACAGTAACGGTTTCCAATTCTGGAGATAGACCGGTGCAAGTTGGATCTCATTATCATTTTTATGAAGCAAACAAGGCTTTAATTTTTGATCGAGAAATAACACATGGTATGCGTCTTGACATTCCTGCAGGAACAGCAATTAGATTTGAACCGGGTGATACAACGGATATCAAATTAGTGCCATTTTCAGGTTTAAGAAATGCATATGGTTTTAATTCTTTAGTTAATGGTTCTTTAAATAGTTAAAATTATGTCTTATAAAATTGATAGAAAAACTTATGCTCAAACTTACGGACCCACTACCGGAGATAGAGTAAGGCTCGCTGATACCGAACTTTTTATAGAAGTAGAAAAGGATTTAACTACATACGGAGATGAAGTTAAATTTGGTGGAGGTAAAGTTATTCGAGATGGGATGGGACAGTCTCAAGTAAGAAGAGCTGATGGAGCTGTAGATACCGTAATAACTAATGCTTTGATCGTAGATTGGTGGGGAATAATTAAGGCTGATGTGGGAATAAAAGATGGAATGATTTTTGAAATTGGTAAGGCTGGCAATCCTGATGTCCAGGATAATGTTGATATTGTTATTGGTGCATCAACAGAAGTAATAGCTGGAGAGGGGCATATTCTTACTGCAGGTTCAATAGATACCCACATTCACTTTATCTGTCCCCAACAAATTGAGACTGCACTAGCCTCTGGTATTACAACCATGTTGGGTGGAGGAACTGGACCTGCAACTGGCACAAATGCTACTACTTGTACTCCGGGTTCTTTTCATATTTCAAGAATGCTTCAATCTGCAGAAGCATTCCCCATGAATTTAGGTTTTTTTGGAAAAGGAAACTCAACAAACGAGAGCAATCTTATTGATCAGGTTGAGGCTGGTGCATGTGGATTGAAGCTTCATGAGGATTGGGGCACCACTCCTTCTACAATAAATTCTTGTCTAAATGTTGCAGATAAGTTTGATGTACAAGTATGTATACATACTGATACTTTGAATGAGGCAGGCTTTGTTGAAGATACCATCAACGCTATTGCAGGAAGAACTATTCATACTTTTCATACCGAAGGTGCAGGTGGAGGTCATGCTCCAGACATTATAAAAATCTGTGGAGAAAAAAATGTTCTTCCTAGTAGTACAAATCCAACAAGACCTTATACAAGGAACACATTAGAAGAACATCTTGACATGTTGATGGTTTGTCATCATTTAGATTCTAAAATTCCAGAAGACATTGCATTTGCTGAATCAAGGATCAGAAGAGAGACTATTGCAGCTGAGGATATCTTGCATGATGTAGGTGCCTTTTCAATTATTGCTAGTGATTCACAAGCTATGGGAAGAGTTGGCGAAGTAATTACAAGAACTTTTCAAACCGCACATAAAATGAAAGTCCAAAGGGGGCCACTATCTCATGATTCTGATAGAAACGATAATTATAGAGTAAAGAGATATATTTCTAAAGTCACAATTAATCCTGCAATAGCACATGGTATTGATAAACATGTTGGGTCTATAGAAAAGGGTAAAATTGCGGATTTGGTATTATGGAAACCTTCCTTTTTTGCGGTAAAGCCTGAATTAGTTGTTAAAGGAGGATCTATCGTTTGGTCCCAAATGGGTGATGCAAATGCTTCAATTCCTACTCCAGGTCCTGTACATGGTCGACCTATGTTTGCAAGTTTCGGCCAATCTCTAATTAAGAGTTCTTTTACCTTTTTAAGTAAAAATTCAATTGAACAAAATATTCCAAATAAATTAGGCTTACAAAAGAAATGTATTGGCGTAGAAAATACCAGAAATATCAATAAATCAAACTTAAAACTTAATAGTAAACTACCAAATATTTCAGTTGATCCTCAAACTTATGAAGTTTTTTCTGATGGAGAACTTCTTACTTGTGAACCACTTGATGAAGTCCCAATGGCTCAGAGGTATTTTTTGCTTTAGAAGTTTTTAATTAATTCTTTTTCACTTATCTTTATGTCTTTTGACCCCGCAATAGCTAAATCTTCTTGCAGTTTGTTCTCACAAGATAGAACTCTTGACCAACTTGGTAATTGAAGTGTTGTAGGACAAGCTAGATAATCTTCTGTAGCAGGTCTTAATAGTTTCGCAAACTTTTGAACTGATAATTCTTCTTCGTGCCTGTCGTATGGAAGTTGATTAACTGCTGAATCTAATCCAAATTGTTTTACCCGATCTTCTCCAACTCTTTTGTAGAGAACTTCTAAAGTTGCTAGTTGAGTGCTAGTTAAGGTCTCGGCTTGATGCTCCATGAGACCTCTTAAAACACTTGAAAGTATTTCTGTACACATTTTTTGCAATCCTTCTTTAGAAGAATCTCCAATATTCTTATGTTTATGATCAAATAAACCTAGGTCAACCTGGGCTATTTTGGAGGTCCTTACGTTTCTATAAACCTCTGATAATAAACCTATCTCTAAACCCCAGTCACAAGGTATTCTTAAATTCATAGCTAGGTCTTTAGTAAAAGCAAACTCACCTGCCAATGGATATCTAAATGATTGAAGATATTGTAAAAAAGGACCCTTACCAACTAACTGCTCAAGACTTGCTAATAAAGGACCCACGAATAATCTTGTTGCTCTACCTTGCAATTGATTTGTTTCTAGAGATAATCTACTGTAAAAAGCTTTTACATATGATATTCCATATGATTCATCCAGAAGGGGAAGTATCATTCTTGAAGGATATAAAGGACTAAAAGTTCTTATATCAGCATCAAAAAGAGCAACAACTTCTGATTTTCTAGTCGCAACTCCTATGCCTTGCCATACAGCCCATCCTTTACCTGGAGTTCCTAGAAGTTCTAATCCATTTTTTTCTTGGCTTTTTAATAGCTCAATTACGGAGGGAGAATTAGTCCATTGAACGTGAACTGGGAATGGCATTGAGTCAAAAAATGATTTTGCTGCCTTAACCTGCTCAACAGTTTTTGCAGAGAGAGCAATTACTAATTCATTTAAGCCTGTAAGGTTTTTTAAAACTTCTCTTATATCTTTTAATGCTGGACGCTCAAACTCTTCATATAAGCAAGGTATTAAAATGCTAGTTGATCTTCTTTTAAGACTTTTGTTTAATTCTTTAAGTAAATTTCCTGTAACTCCATATTCATGTATTGTTGTGATTAAACCTTGTTGAAAGTCCATTTTCTAATTGATGTGCAGAATGGTATTAATACTTCGATGATTTTTTCAAAGTGAAGCAAATTGATTCAGAGAAAAAATTAGATAGATTAAAAATTGATAAATTGTTAAAAACAATTTATTCAAATCATACTACAGAAGAAATTAATTTTATTTCAAACCAATTATTACAGATTTTAGATGATTTCTCAGAGAAATCTGCTTATGAAGAAATAAGAGATAAAGAAAGGTGGAATGAATCTCATTCAGTTTTGATAACTTATGCAGATAGTATTTATAAAAATGGCGAGGCAACATTAATAACTCTTAGGAAGTTGTTAAGTAAACATTTTGGCAGCCTTTCTAAAGTTGTACATATTCTTCCTTTTCTGAAATCCACAAGCGATGGAGGTTTCGCAGTTTCAAGTTATGATTCCCTAGAAGAAAAATTTGGTGGTTGGGATGATCTCAAAAGTATTTCTAAAAATCATGATTTAATGGCTGATTTAGTACTAAACCATGTCTCATCATCTCACCCATGGGTTCAACAATTTATTAAATCCCAAGAACCTGGTATATCAAATGTTTTTTCACCGAAACAAAATCTTGACTGGTCAAATGTAGTTAGGCCTAGAAGTTCCTCTTTGTTTTCTCAAATAAATACTGATGATGGCCCTAAACAAGTTTGGACAACTTTTGGGCCAGATCAAATTGATTTGAATTGGCATAATCCTAAAATGACTCTTGAGTTCTTAAATTTAATTACTACTTATTTATCTAATGGAATTAAATGGTTAAGGCTTGATGCTGTAGGTTTTATTTGGAAGGAATCAGGGACTACATGCTTACATTTACCTAAAGCACATTCAATTGTGAAACTCTTAAGAGTTCTTTTAAATAATCTTCTTGATGATGGCGTTTTAATAACAGAAACCAATGTTCCTCAGAAGGAGAATCTTTCTTATCTCATCCCTGATGATGAAGCCCACATGGCATATAATTTCCCATTGCCTCCTCTTCTCCTAGAGGCAATCATTACTTCAAGAGCTGATATTCTAAACTCATGGATTTTTGATTGGCCCATATTACCTGAAGATACTACATTATTTAATTTCACTGCATCGCACGATGGTGTTGGGCTAAGAGCTCTTGAGGGTTTAATGAATGAGCAGAGAATTAAGGATTTATTAATTAATTGTGAGAAAAGAGGAGGATTAGTAAGTCATAGACGTTTATCAAATGGTGATGATAAGCCTTATGAATTGAATATCAGTTGGTGGAGTGCAATGGAAGACTCTAGTAGAGACGCTAAAAGATTTCAATATGAGAGATTTATTTTGAGTCAACTATTAGTAATGGCTCTGAAAGGGGTCCCTGCATTTTATTTGCCAGCATTACTAGCTTCAGAAAATGATATCAAAAGTTTTTCTATGACAGGTCAAAGAAGAGATCTAAACAGAGAAAAGTTTAAATCAGAAAATCTTTCAGCTGTTTTAAATAATCCTGAATCTAATGCTAATAAAAACTTAAAATATCTTCGTAATGCTATGGATGTCAGATCAGAATTAAAGCAATTTCACCCTTGTTCACAAATGAAATGTTTGTCTAATGGTAGAAGTGATATTGTTGTAATCAAAAGAGGAAAAGGCCCTGAGTCTGTTTTTGCAATACATAATATGACTGAAAATAAAATTAATTATCAATTGAATGATAATGATCTGCCAAAAATAATTGATAATGATTTCAATACCCATGATTTTTTAACCTCCACTAAATACAATTGCAAAAATATTAGTCTTGAACCTTTTCAAGTTATTTGGCTTAGTGCTTTATAAAAATGATAGAAAATTCTTCTATTTGGGTAGTAAGTGATGTGGATGGTACTTTAATGGATCACTCATATGATTTATCACCTGCTAAAGAAACTATAAAAAAACTACAAAAATTATCTATACCCGTAATTCTTTGTACAAGCAAAACCGCTTCTGAAGTAAAAGTTATTAGAAAGGAACTTAACTTGACGGATCCTTATATTGTTGAGAATGGTGCGGCAATATATGGTGAATCTTTAAAAAGAGTAAATGGAGAAATTATTCTTGGAATAAAATACGAATCTCTTGAAGAAATCTTAAATTTCATTTCTAAAGAAATTGATTACAAACTTACTCCTCTTAATAATCTCACTGACCAAGAAGCCACTCAGCTTACAGGTTTAGTAGGCAACTCATTGAACCTAATGCGTGATAGGCACTGGAGCATGCCTTTTTTAAATCCGCCGAGTTATTTAGAAGAAAAAATTAACATCTGTTGTAAAAAATTCAATGTTGATATTTTTAAGGGCAATAGAATGAGTCACTTATTATCCACAAAATCGAATAAAGGGAAGGCAATAAATGTTCTTAAAGAATATTCTAATGTTCATAATATTGAAATTATAGGTTTAGGCGATTCTCCAAATGATTTGCCTCTACTTTTAAACTCAGATATTAAAATAGTTATTCCTGGAACAGATGGACCTAACTTAAATTTACTAGATCAATTAAAAGATTTGGAATTTACTTTGGCTTCTGAACCAAATGGATATGGTTGGAAAAATGAAATCAATAAATTTATTAATAAGCGAGATTTAAGTTAGAAAGATGAAAGATTTAGATATTAATTTTCCTCTTGATAAATTTGAAAAATTAATTATTGATATTGGTTGGGAATCCATGGATGATTGGTTCAATTTTTGGAATAATAAAAGAAACATTCTTTCAATTGATCAATATTGGAACAATAAAGTAAATGATGATTGGATTTGGGGTTTGGCTTTACCTCTTTTATCTCAGGCTTATAAATTTCAAAATAATTTTTCTGATAGAAAAATTATTGGAATCTCAGCTCTGCCTGGTACAGGTAAAACAACACTTGGTAAATGGCTCGAAGCTATATCGCTAAAATTAAATTTCAAAATTGCGGTTATTTCAATTGACGACTTTTATCTCCCTTCAAATGAAATGAAATTAGCAATTAAGAATAACCCTTGGAATGTTTCTAGAGGGTTTCCTGGAAGTCACTCAGTAAAATTAATGCATGAAAAATTATTAAATTGGAAGATAAATGGAGAATTAAATGTACCAGTTTTCGATAAATCTTTAAGAAATGGTTTAGGAGATAGATCTCATTGGAGATTAGATAATCCTGATTTATTAATTCTTGAGGGATGGTTTCTGGGAATAAAACCTTATTCTATTGACATTAATGATCGACTCATAAATACAACAAATTTGAGTCCTCATGAATCATCTTATGTATTAAAAATTCAAAATAATCTAATCGAATATTTAGATATTTGGACTTTAGTAGACAATGTTTGGCACTTAAAGCCCTTGAATATTGAATATATGAATATATGGAAAACAAATCAGGAAAAAGAAATGTTTTTACAGAAAGGTAACGCCCTTAAAGATGAAAAATTATCTAATTTCTTGAGAATGCTTAATGTCTCAATTCCTCACAAAAGTTTTGATTTTATAGAATCTTACGCGCTTTTATTAATTGATCAAGAAAGAAATTTAGTTGAGGCTGGATTGAATTTGTAGCATTTTCTGAATTTCTTTTTTTTCAGTAATTTTTTATACATTTTTATCAGCTCTTAATAGTGTTTAATTAAATATATTTTTGCTATTTAAGGATGGTTGAGTTTTCTTACAAAAATGAAGGCTGTAGGATGGTTGTCTTGAGGTGTATTGGCCCATCAAATTTTTTTTTAGAGAGAGTTTTATTTCCCACTGACGTTCTTACTTTTATGGCCCCAAATGATTCAAGAGTTGAAATCTGGGGAAATGAATTATATGGCCCTAAGTTGGAAGAGAGAATGAGAATTTCAGTTGATAACGAAGATTCGACTTTAGTGGCATAGAACAGATATTATCTGATTGTCTTCGAGTCAAAATTTTTTACAAATACTTATTTTTTATTGATATCATCAAACTAGTTTTAGTTTTATAGATGTATTATTTTTCTTCCTTTGCTATAGGAGGTTTTGTTCCTTCCGCTGCTATCGCTGGAGTTTTACTTTTAGTTGGTTTAGGAGCCTTCTTTTATCTAGGTATTAAAGGACCCACAGATTATTAAACTTGAGTTAATCAACAAATTGTAATTTTATTTTTCATAACCTTCTTGAATAACTTAACACTATGGATTTAACAACTATTTTATTTATATTAAGCTTACCTTTTGTTTTGTTAACAGTTTATTTTGGGACAAAAAATGATTTTTACGAGAGTGAAAACTATAAAGGAGATGGTTGTGCTCACGATGTTAAAAGGTAGCTTCATTACTAATCGCCTCTAAATACACAGGTCCATCTACTATCAAATTGCCAAACAGGTTTGTATATTTCATTAGTAATTTTTTCGCCTGCCTTATTACAAGTATCTAGATCTTTGATGGGAATAGAATGTAATGAGGGACTTGTTATTCCACTAACCTCTGGCCTTCCTCCAGGCCCTTGTCTATAAGTTCCAATTATTAACCAATAGTTAGCTTTCGCAGAACCAGAAAAGATTATGGAAAAAAGAAAAAATAATATTAAAATAGATTTTTTTTTCATTTTTCTATACTAGCTTTTAATTTTTAAATGTAAATTGCTATTAATTGATTAGGTAATTTAATAACTTTTGGAATATTTAAAATTTGTTTTATATGGATTAATTCAAGGGTTGACGGAATTTATCCCTGTAAGTAGTTCAGCTCATTTAAAAGTTATATCTCTTTTTTTAGGTATTGATGATCCTGGAGCATCTTTGTCCGCTACTATTCAACTTGGAAGCGTTCTAGCCATAGCTTGGTATTTTAGGAATGATATTTTTAATTTCAGAAGTCAATCTTCAAAAAAATTTCTTGAATATTTCTTACATGAAAGATTATTAAGGTCTGTTTTGATTGGTACCATACCAATTGTTTTCCTTGGTGGGAGTATAAAAATATTTATCCCTTCTTTTTTTGAAAACGTTCTTCGTTCTAATTTATCAATAGCATTGGTTTCATTTCTAATGGCTTTTTTTATGTACTTAGCAGAAAGTTCGAAAAGAGGTTCTATTAATATTAAAAATCATAATTATTCAGATAGTTTTTTGATAGGTTTCTTTCAGGCATTTGCCATTTTTCCGGGTGTTTCAAGATCGGGGGTTACTATTTCTAGCGCTCTAATATCAGGATGGGAAAGAGGAGATGCTGCGAAATTTTCTTTTCTTTTAGGTATGCCAGCTATCTCTCTTGCAGCGATTGTTGAGTTTATTTCTTCTTTTAATGATTTTTTTTCATTAGGTTTCCTACCTCTTTTTGTAGGTCTTATTACGACATTTTTATCATCTTTATTTGCTATAGATTTCTTATTAAAGTATTTTTCTTCCAACGGATTGAAAATATTTATTATCTATCGAGTTATTTTTGGGGTTGTAATTCTTTTGAATTTATAATTGGATGTGAAAATTCTTTTTTGTGATTGTGTTAATGTTTTAAAAAAAATTCTTTCTAATGAACATTTTTATATCATTTCAACTAGGTGAAGTAGAAGTTTCAAATTTAACTATATTGATTTTAGCTTTTTTTTCTTCTTTTACATTCATAGCAGTAGGAATAAGTTCTTATAAATTATACAAATCCCTTATAAATGAAGACGATAAGTAATCGGAACGGCGGGATTTGAACCCACGACCCCCACTACCCCAAAGTGGTGCGCTACCAAACTGCGCTACGCCCCGTGTTTTTACTATAAAGATAAGATTGATTTAAATGTTATTTTTTATAGGATTGTTATCAGATCTCAATACACACTTGTCAACTTCCCAATTAAAGTTTTCCCAAATATGGTCTTCTAATTTAAAGTTGCTTCCATTAAAAACTCCTAACTTAACTTTTGTAGGTGAAGCTGAGCAATACTGCCTGCTTCCAGCTGACGCAAGATATTGTTGATGGTATTGTTCCGCATAAAAAAATGAATCAATCATTTTTATTTCCGTTTCAATTAAACCAAGATTTTTTTTGTTTAGTTCCTTTTGATATTGTTCCTTACTGGATAATATGGTTTTAATATTATTTTCATTTTTGAAATATATTGCTGATCTATATTGGGTTCCCATATCATTACCCTGCCTGTTTTTTTGAGTAGGGTCATGACATTCCCAAAACATTTTTAATAAATCACTTACATCTATTTCTCTTTTATCCCATATAACTCTTACAACTTCTGAATGACCAGTTAAGCCAGAACATACTTCATAATAAGTTGGATTGTTCTTTTCACCACCAGCATAACCTACAGAAGTTGTTACAACTCCTGGAAGTTTCCAAAAACATTTTTCCGCTCCCCAGAAACATCCACATCCAAAAATTATTTCATCTTCTTCTAAATGGGGATCTTTCTTAATATCTGTTTTTAATATTCTATGTAATGAATAATCACCATTAGTTAAATTTTCCTCCTCATTGTTCATAATATTTTTCAGGAATTTAAACATAATTTAAATCTATACATTATAAGTAAAAAAATTACTTTTAGCTCTTAACAATTCTGGTAGCTAGTTCTCTCTCCCAAAGTTTTTTGTATAGGCCATTCACTTTTACTAAATCTTTATGAACCCCTTCTTGTACTATTTCTCCTTTATCCATTACTAAAACCCTATCACAGGTTGCTGCAACAGAAAGCTGGTGACTTATCATTATGATTGTTTTATTACTTCTATCACTCATTTCATCTATTATTCCTGCTGCTGTTTTATTATCAACGCTTGCTAAAGCATCATCAAGAACAACAATAGGAGAATTAACAAGTAGTGCTCTTCCTAGTGCAGTTCTTTGCCTTTGCCCACCACTTAATGTAATGCCTCTTTCACCAACAATAGTTTTAAACCTTTGTGGAAAACTATTGATATCGTCAATTAATCCGGCTTTTGTAGCTGTTTCTTTAACTAAATTTTTTGAGGCTTTGGGTTCCCCAAAACTTAGGTTTTCTGAGATTGTAGAAGTAAATAAGAATGCTTCTTGAGGAACGATTGAAATATTTTTTCTGAGATCACTTAATTTTAAAGTTTTTAAATCAATTTCATCTAAAAAAAGTTGATTGTCTGGAATTTCAATAGTCCGTCCTAGAGACTTTGCTAGAGTTGTCTTCCCACAACCTACTGGGCCAACTATTGCAATAAGTTCTCCAGGATAAATTTTAAAATTTAGACCATTTAATGAATTAAATTTTGATTCTGGATACTTTATGGTTAAATTTTTTGCTTCTAAGAATCCTTTAACTTTTCTTTTTAAAAATTTAGTTTCTGCTCTATCTACAATATTTGGATTGTTCTGAAAGATTTCTTCCACACGATCTAAACTTACTTGACCGAGTTGAAAAGTATTTAGGGTAAAACCTAATAGAGCTGTAGGGAAGACAAGTCTTTCTACGTAAAGAATTAAAGCTACTAAACCACCTATTGAAATAAATCCACTCTCTAATTGAAAAGTCCCTAACGATAATAAAATCAATAACGAAATTGAGGAAATACCCTGTAACAATGGGAAAAGTGTACTCGCTGTTCTTGCAAGTTTTATCGCTGAATTTCGATAGGCACTGTTATATATGTTAAATTCTTTTTTCTCAGCATTCTCTTGAGCATAAATTTTGATGGCACTTATGCCAGAAAGATCTTCTTGTATTAGATCACTAAGTTTTGATAATGATTCTTGCTGAGCTCTTCTTTGATTAACCATTCTGCCGCCGAATAGACTTACAATTCCAAGGATTAACGGGAATATCATTAAAGCTGATATCGTTAATGTTTTATTAATCGACAACATTGAAGGAATAGTGAATGAATAAGCTAATACAATGTTGCACAGGCTCAAAACAGTAAATCCTAAAAGTCTTCTTATGTTTTCAACATCGCTTGTAGCTCTACTTATAATGTCTCCGCTACCTTTTTTTTGGATCCATTCTGGATCTTGAATAAGTAAATGGTCAAAAAGTTTTTGACGAAGATTTACCTCTACTTTTCTACCTATGCCAAAGACAATTTGTCTTGAAAATAATCTTATTAAACCCATACATGTTGCTAAAAATATTAGCCACAAAGATTTAGAAATAACAAAATCCGAAGAAAACCCATTTTGTAATTGGTCAATTATATTTTTTACTTCTAAGGGTATTACAACACTTAGTATATTTACTAATAATAGAGCTAAAGCTCCATATAAGAATTCTCTTTTATAAGGCCTTAGGTATTTACATATAACTTTTATATTTAAATTTTTCATTTTATTTTGCCGATATGATTAAGATAATGTTTCATTTTTGAATATGTGAGCTAATTTTATAAATGATTCAGCATTTATTTATGGGTAACGATCAAACTCATCCATTACATGAAACAGACAAGAACATTATAGATTCCCTTATCACTAAAAAAACACCAGAAGATCTTGACTATATAAATTTAGCTAGATTAATAAATCGTTATACCAATTTCCCAGGAGAAATTGAAATTAAAAACGATATTGAAAAAATTTTAAATTTTTGGAAGATCACTAAAAATGAACTTTTTTCAAAAACAAAAAATATTTGGTCAAAAAGCTTCAGGCCTTCTAATACAAATAAAGATTTAGTTGGCTCGGGATTTGATACTTCAAATTGAATTTTAACTGCATAATTTTTCTTACATAAATAAATGTCTTTTAATATATCAAACGCTGAAATCCTAAATAACCTTTTGGAGGGAAGGGACCTTGATGAATTAACTTCTAGATCCTTAATGCAAAGATGGCTTAATGATGAAATTTCAGATGTTGAAACAGGAGCTTTTTTGAGTGCTTTGAGAGCAAAGAGTTCTACAGGTGTCGAACTAAGTTCTATGGCTGAGGAACTTTTAAATGTTTGCGAATTGCCAGTAGCAAGACCAAATTTGTATTTGGTAGATACTTGTGGAACAGGGGGTGATGGAGCTAATACATTCAATATTTCAACTGCAGTGGCATTTGTAGCTGCATCTTGTGGGGTAAAAATTGCAAAACACGGAAATAAAAGTGCTAGTGGAAAAGTTGGCTCTGCTGATGTTTTGTTGAATCTTGGTTTGAATTTAAATTGTTCATTAGAAAAAGTAATCAAAGCCGTAAGTGAAATTGGAATAACTTTTTTGTTCGCACCTGTTTGGCATAAATCTTTAATTAAACTTGCTCCATTAAGAAAGACCCTTGGTGTAAGGACAGTATTTAATCAACTTGGACCATTGGTAAATCCTTTGAGGCCCAATGCACAAGTTTTGGGTGTTGCTTCTGAGGATCTTTTACAACCTATGGGAAGCGCGCTTTTAAAAATGGGTATGAATAGAGCAATAGTTGTTCATGGGTCTGGTGGCCTTGATGAAGCTTCGCTTCAAGGAGAAAATAAATTAGTATTTGTTGATAATGGTGAATTACGGTTCTCAAATATAAATATTTCAGACTTTAACCATGAAAACATATCTAACGAAAAGCTTGTGGTTTCTGATCTTGAATCTAGCGAGGAAATATTAAAGTCGGTATTAAATGGTTCTGGACAAAAATCTCATATTGATGTAGTTGCCTTGAACTCTGCTTTAGTGCTTTGGGCCGCAGGTATTGAGGATGATTTAAATGAAGGATTTAATAAAGCTTTATTTTCGATAAATCAAGGAGATCCTTGGAAAAAGTTTTTACTTTTAAAAAATTATTTACATACAAATTAATTAATTTCAAATTGATGATTAATCCATATAAGAAAAACGCGAAATTGGTTTTAAGTAATGGAATTGTTTTCCCGGGATTTTTTTTTGGTGCTTCTGGTACAGCCATTGGTGAAATAGTTTTTAATACGGGAATGACTGGATATCAAGAAGTTATTACTGATCCAAGTTATTATGGACAAATATTAACATTCACTTATCCAGAGATTGGAAATACTGGTATTAATTTTGAAGATTCAGAATCTAATATTACTGTTAAAGGTATAATTGTTAGAAATTTCTCATCTAATAGGAGTAATTGGAGAACTAAAAAGGATTTTAATCAATGGTTAGTTGAGAAAAATATCATAGGTTTATATGGAATTGATACAAGGGCTCTTGTTAAAATTTTAAGATCTAGTGGCTCTATGAATGGAGTTATTACCTCTTTAGATAAAACTGATGAGAGTTGTTTAAAAATAATTTGTGATACGCCTAAGATGGAGGGATTAAATTTATCAAAAGTTGTTTCAACAAAGCAATCATATTTATGGAAAAGTCATACGCAAACAACTTTTGATTTAAGAAAAAGATATGATGAATCTTTTAAAAAGTTAAAAATAGTTGCAATTGATTTTGGAATTAAAAGTTCAATTCTAAATAGATTTGTATCTCATGGTTGTGAAGTATTGGTTTTACCTTCTCGATCTTCTCTAAAAGAAGTTCTGTCTAACAAACCGGATGGTATATTTTTCTCAAATGGTCCAGGCGATCCTTCTTCTGTTTCTGAAGGTATAGACTTAGCAAAATCACTCATTGAATATGGTGAAATACCTATGTTTGGTATTTGCCTTGGCCACCAAATATTTGGATTGGCATTAGGAGGTTCAACTTATAAATTACCTTTTGGACATCGTGGTTTAAATCATCCTTGTGGTGAGAATAATAAAATTGAGATAACTAGTCAGAATCATGGTTTTGCTATTGATCCCAATTCTCTCTCAAAGGACATGGTTAGAATTACTCACTATAACCTTAATGATAATACTGTGGCTGGTCTAGAGGTTTATAATAAGCCTATATTTAGTGTCCAATATCATCCAGAAGCAGGACCTGGCCCACATGATTCAGACTATTTATTTAAAAAATTTGTTTCTCTAATGTTAGAAAGATGTTGACATATTGTTATCTTTTGATTTGATAATTACATTTGTTATATTTATTTTTTGGAGGTATTAGATCATAGAAGATTTCCAGAAGTTAACCGTTTCTTTAAGAGGAAACCTTGAGGTTAAAACAAACATTATGGTTTTTACTTTTAAAGGCCAACTTGATGCTTTCTCAGAAAAACAATTTAAGACATTTGTTACTCATAATTTGAAAAATGACTTTCCATTCGTTATTGATCTTACAAAAATAGATTTTTTAGATTCCTCGGGTCTTGGAGCACTTGTTCAAACTGCAAAAGAATGCAAAAAGTCGAAGCTTGGGTTCTCTGTAGTTGGCAATTCGAGAGTGGCCCAAACAATTAAACTTGTTCGTTTAGGGGATTTTCTTAACTTGAAGTCGACCCTTGAAGATGCATTAAATTATTTAAGGAATTGAATTATTGGATTCAAAACTTGGTTCCATATGGATCTCCCGAGGATATAGGTGTTATTCAACTTGCTTGGCTTGGAGATTCGGTATGGGAGCTCCACCAAAGACTAAAGCATGTTCATTTCCCTTTAAAATCTAAAGATCTTCATCTATCTGTAGTAAACGAAGTAAAAGCAATATCTCAGTCAAAATCATTAAGTCAAATTGAACATTTATTAAATTCAAATGAAATGGATCTAATTAGGCGTGCTAGAAATAAAACAAAGAGATATCCAAAGTCTTCAGACCCCACCATATACTCTAGAGCAACAGGTTTTGAAACTCTTATTGGCTGGCTATTTTTAAAAGATCCTCAAAGATTATCAACACTTTTTGAATATTTAGAATTAGAAATGAATTAAATCTATGAAAAACACCTCAAATAAATTTCGCGGAAAAAATAATAATGAGTACAAAAAAAATTCAGATTCAAGTTATTACTCAAAAAATACAAATCGTACAAAAAATAATGATAAATTTTTGAACAATTCCGCTAAAAATAAGAAAGTTGAGAATTTAAAAAGAAATGATGAAAATAATACTTTTTCGTCTTTAAAAAGAAGAAATCCCAGATTTAAATCTAATACAGAATTTCCTAATATAAATTCTGATATGCATCATAAGTTTACTAATAAAAGAAATTTTGATGATTGGATATGGGGTAAACATTCGGTTTATGAGACTCTTATAAGTGATAGAGCCATTAATAGGATTTGGTGTACTTCCGAAATTTTTTCTTCAGACAAATTCTATATTTTGCTTAAGGATCTTAAATTAAAAGGAGTTCTTATTGAAGAAGTTTCTTGGAATAGGCTTTCGCAATTGACATACGGTGCATCACATCAAGGTGTCGCATTGCAGTTAGCATGCTCTAAAACAATATCCCTAGAACAATTAATCGATTTTTCTAAACACAATTGTCCAAATCCTATAATCGTTGCATTTGATGGAATAACTGATCCTCATAACGTTGGTGCGATTATAAGATCAGCGGAAGCATTTAATTGCAAGGGTGTAATTATTCCTCAGCGACGGTCTGCAGGATTGACTGGAACAGTCGCCAAGGTGGCTGCAGGAGCCTTAGAACATCTTCATATATGTAGAGTTGTCAACTTAAATAGAGCACTTGAGGAACTTAAGAAAAATGGTTTTCTTGTTGTTGGCTTATCTGGAGATGGTCAAATATCTATATCAAATTTTCAAGAAAAAGCACCTTTGGTAGTTGTAGTTGGCTCTGAAGATAAGGGTATTTCTTTGCTTACCCAAAAAAAATGCGATTTTATATTAAGTATTCCTCTAAAGGGCAAGACTTCAAGTTTAAATGCCTCTGTGGCTGCCGCCATATCCCTATTTCACTTGTCAGGTAAATAAATTTTATTGTTAATAAACACTTTTTTTAAAGATCACTAAAATGTTGTTGTTTCAATACATTCCATATGATTAATAAAAATTTATTGAATTTTCAATACAAAATTGTATAGAATTTAACAAGAATTAATGGTCTTACAGGCCAAAAAAATTGATTAGAAATTTTGGAAACAAACTCGGTTTAGCCTGGTGGGCTAAAATTGAGACAGATCAACCTAGTATTACTTACTGGTTCGGCCCATTTATTACTAAACGTAGTCTAAAAGAAAATATGTCCTCTTTTATAAAAGATCTTTCTGATGAAGGGTCTAAAAATATCAAGCACAGTTTAGTACGTTGCAAAAAAGAAGAACCATTAACTATTTGATTCCTTTGATTTTAAGAAATAATTTAAGAAATGAATTTTAATTCTTTAAGAAAAGAAATTACCAGCAATAATACTTCTGTTAAGGAATTAGTTAATGATATTTTTGCCAAAATTGATCATAAAGATCCTGAAATTAATTCTTTTATCTGTACTACAAGAGATAATGCTATCTCGCAAGCAGAGAACATTGATAAATTAATTCAAAATAAAGAAAAACTGCCACCTCTTGCTGGGATGCCAATAGCAATAAAGGATAATATTTGCACCAAAGGGGTTGCAACAACTTGTGCAAGTAAAATGCTCAAAAGCTTTGTTGCACCTTATGAATCCACCGCTTCGGGTAAATTATGGTCTTCAGGGGGAATTTGTTTAGGAAAAACAAATCTAGACGAATTTGCAATGGGTAGTTCAACGGAAACTTCTGTATTTGGCGTCACTTCAAATCCTTGGGATATTAATAGAGTCCCTGGAGGCAGTTCAGGCGGTAGTGCTGCTTCAGTTGCCGCTGGTTTTTGTGCAGCGGCTATAGGTTCTGATACTGGAGGATCAATAAGACAACCAGCTTCTTTTTGCGGCGTTGTAGGCCTTAAACCTACTTATGGCAGAGTTAGCAGATGGGGACTTGTAGCATTTGCTAGCTCTCTTGATCAAATTGGTCCAATTACAAATACTGTCTCAGATGCGGCTGAAATTCTTTATTCAATATCTGGTAAAGACCCCTTTGACTCAACATGTCTTGATAAGCCAGTACCAAATTACTTGACTGACTTAAATAAATCTATAAATGGTTTAAAAATTGGAATCATTAAAGAATGTTTTGAACACCCAGGGCTTAATCCAGAAGTTAAGGAATCTGTTCTTTCTGGAGTTGATAGATTCCAAGCTTTAGGGGCTGAAATTATCGAAGTCGAATGTCCTAGATTTAACGATGGAATTGCGACATATTATGTCATTGCACCATCTGAAGCCTCTGCAAATTTAGCTAGATATGATGGAGTTAAATATGGCTATAGATCGAATGAAGGTTCCAATCTTATCGATATGACTTCAAAAAGTAGAGCAGAGGGTTTTGGAGATGAGGTACAAAGAAGAATTCTAATAGGTACTTATGCTTTGTCAGCTGGATACAGTGATGCATATTACAAGAAGGCGCAAAAAGTTAGGACACTTATTAGAAAAGATTTTGATATTGCTTTTAAGAAAGTTGATGTTTTATTAACTCCAACATGCCCAACCACTGCGTTTTTGAAGGGGGATTTTGTCAATGATCCACTTTCAATGTATTTGTCTGATCTATTAACAGTTCCTGCTAATTTAGCAGGCCTCCCAGCAATTAGTATTCCTTGTGGTTTTGATACTAAAGGATTACCAATTGGAATGCAATTGATAGGCAATGTATTAGAAGAATATAGAATATTGAATGCTGCAAATATCTTTGAAATTGATGCTCAGGTAATTAAAAACAGACCTTTATTTTAAATTTGTATTAATAATTAATTTGTAATCACAAAGTGTAGATCTTTTAGAAATTTTCTCTATCTTATATATATAAATTATTTGAATATGGCTTTCGTTCCTCTTCATAATCATAGTGACTACAGCTTACTTGATGGTGCCAGTCAAATTTCAAAAATTGTAGAAAGAGCTTGTGATCTTGGAATGGAATCGATAGCTCTTACTGATCATGGAGTTATGTATGGTGTTCTTGATTTGGTCAAGAAGTGTAAAGAGAAAGGTATAAAACCAATTATTGGTAATGAAATGTACGTGATTAATGGATCTATTGATGATCCTCAACCAAAAAAAGAAAAAAGATATCATTTGGTTGTTTTAGCAAAAAATTATACTGGCTATAAGAATCTAGTGAAGTTGACAACAATTAGTCACCTAAACGGTATGAGAGGACGAGGCATTTTTTCAAGACCATGTATTGATAAATATCTTTTAAGCAAATACAGTGATGGTCTGATCGTTTCTACAGCTTGTCTTGGTGGAGAAATACCTCAAGCTATCTTAAAAGGTAGATTAGACGTAGCAGAGGACATAGCTCTTTGGTATAAAAAATTATTTGCAGACGACTTTTATCTAGAAATACAAGATCATGGCTCTATTGAGGATAGAATTGTTAACGTTGAATTAATAAAAATTGGGAAGAAGCACCAAATAAAAGTCATTGCAACCAACGACGCCCACTACTTATCAAGTATGGATGTTGAAGCACATGACGCTTTGCTTTGTGTATTAACAGGAAAACTAATAAGTGATGAAAAAAGACTGAGATATACCGGTACAGAATATATTAAAAGTGAAAATGAAATGCTGGAACTTTTTAAAGATCATATTGATGATGAATCAATTGTTGAGGCAGTAAACAATACAGTAGAAATTTCTCAAAAAGTTGAAGTATTTGATTTGTTTGGTAATTATAGAATGCCAAAATTTCCTCTTAACGAAGATAAAGATTCATTTTCCTTCCTTACACAGTTATCTCATAAAGGCCTTTTAAAAAGACTTAAAAAAAATGATCTTTCAGAAGTTGATGAGAACTATAAAAAAAGACTATCTTCCGAATTAAAAATTATTAATGATATGGGCTTCCCTGATTATTTTTTGGTTGTTTGGGACTATATCAAATTTGCTAGAGATAACTCTATTCCTGTAGGACCAGGTAGAGGTTCTGCCGCAGGCTCACTAGTAGCTTATGCTCTTCAAATTACAAACATAGATCCTGTTGAGCATGGATTGTTGTTTGAGAGATTTTTAAATCCAGCAAGAAAGTCAATGCCCGATATTGACACCGACTTTTGTATTGATAGGAGAAATGAAGTTATTGATTATGTTACTAATCGTTATGGAGAAGATAAAGTTGCGCAAATAATTACTTTCAACAAGATGACCTCTAAGGCGGTTTTAAAAGATGTTGCAAGGGTTCTGGATATACCATATGGAGAGGCGGATAAATTGGCTAAGTTAATACCGGTGGTAAGAGGGAAACCTTTTAAATTAAATGAAATGATTGATAAAAATTCTCCTAGTCAAGAGTTTAGAGAGAAATATATTAATGATAATAGGGTAAAAAAATGGGTTGATTTGGCTTTGAGAATTGAAGGAACTAATAAAACATATGGAGTACATGCTGCTGGAGTTGTTATTGCATCAGATCCTCTTGACGAACTTGTACCTCTTCAAAGAAATAATGAAGGACAAATAATAACCCAATATTCTATGGACGATATCGAATCACTTGGATTATTGAAAATGGATTTCTTGGGTCTTAAGAATCTTACTATGATTGAAAAGACGGTTTCTCTAATTAATCAATCTACTGGAAAGAAAATAAACATTGATGAGTTGCCACAAAATGATGGTAAAACCTTTGAGCTTATAGGGAGAGGAGATCTTGAAGGTATTTTTCAACTTGAATCTTCCGGAATGAAACAGGTGGTTAAGGATTTCAAACCTAACTCTCTAGAGGATATTTCTTCCATATTGGCTCTTTATAGACCTGGACCTCTTGATGCAGGCCTTATACCTAAATTCATAAATAGAAAAAATGGGAATGAAAAGATTGATTTTCCTCATCCTTTCATTAAGTCAATTCTCACTGAAACCTATGGAATTATGGTTTACCAAGAACAAATTATGAAAATTGCTCAAGACCTAGCTGGTTATTCTCTAGGTGATGCTGATTTACTTCGAAGAGCGATGGGGAAAAAGAAAGTTTCTGAAATGGTAAAGCATAGGAATATTTTTGTAGATGGTTCTATGAAGAAAGGTGTAAATCAAAAATTAGCAAATGACCTTTTTGATCAGATGGTTTTATTCGCAGAATATTGTTTTAACAAAAGTCACTCAACTGCTTATGGTGCTGTAACTTATCAAACTGCATTTTTAAAAGCCCATTTTCCTGTTGCATATATGGCAGCCCTTTTAAGCGTAAATTCCGGCTCTAGCGATAAGATGCAAAGATATATTTCTAATTGTTATTCCATGGGAATAGAAGTTATTTCACCGAGTATTAATTTTTCTGGGGTTGATTTCACTATTAAGAACAATCAGATTTTATTCGGGTTATCTGCAATTAAGAATTTAGGAGATTCTGCAATAAGAAATATAATTGAAAACAGAAATAGCTTGGGAATCTTTAAGTCATTATCGGATCTGTGCGACCGTTTGCCTTCTAATATTCTTAACAAAAGAAGTCTTGAATCTCTAATTCATTGTGGAGCACTAGACGAGTTTTCAAATGATAATAATCGAGCTCAGTTATTGTCAGATCTTGAACATGTTATTGAGTGGGCCTCTTCAAGAAATCGTGATAGATTATCAGGCCAAGGTAATTTATTTGACTCTAAAGAGGAATTTTCTAATGTTGCTTTTTCAGATTCACAATTAGCTAAGGTTGATGATTATTCACTTATTGAGAAGTTAAAGTTAGAAAAGCAGCTATTAGGCTTTTATTTATCTGATCATCCTCTTAAGCATTTAACTAAGCCAGCAAAACTTGTATCACCTATAAGCATTTCTCAGTTAGAAGAAACAAAAGATAGAACCAAAGTATCTTTAGTTGGAATGATACCTGATTTGAAGCAAATCACAACAAGAAAAGGAGATAGGATGGCTATAGTTCAGCTAGAAGATCTTTCTGGATCTTGTGAAGCAATAGTTTTTCCAAAAACCTATGTAAGATTATCAGAATTTCTTTTAACTGATACTAGATTATTGGTGTGGGGAACAATAGATAAAAAAAGTGATAACACTCAATTAATAATTGATGATTGTAGAGAAATAGATAACCTTAAATTACTTATCATTAATCTTGAAAGTTCTCAAGCAGCAGATGTGAGAGTACAAAATACCTTGAGAAACTGTTTAACTAAATTTAAACCAGATAAAGATAGATGTGGAATAAAGATTCCAGTTTTAGCTGCAGTGAGAAATAAAAATAGTGTTACCTATGTTAAATTTGGTGAACAATTCTGCATTGGAGATATTCAAGGAGTATGCAAATTATTAGAAGATAAATCATTCAAAGTCAATTTGAAATCTTTAGTTTCCTAGATTAAATTTTATCCTCGAAATTTTGAGTTGCAGGTTTGAATGCTGCTTTTGCACGTTGTATGTTCATTGGAATATTTTCAATACCAAAAAAAGATCCAGGCTCTTTATCCCAACTAGCTGATAATATTCCAAAACTCAATCCTGCTAGACCTAACAAAAAAAACAATGCTGAAATTGCAATTGTTGAGGAAGGAGGTATCTCAGCAATATTTCTTGTAACTATGACGTAGCTAACTACAAAAACCGACATCCCTAATATTGTTGGAATTCCTGCTGTAAAAAATATTCTTCTTGCCATTCTATCAGCAACATATTTAGGAATCCCAGTTGATGATTTCTTTGGGGTATTTAAAGTATTAGATTCTTTTTCTAGATTAGCAAAAGCAGTTTTCTCAGGATAATTTTTTTTCTTTTTAAATTGTGTCTTTTTTTTTGATTGCTTTTTTTTCATTTATTGAAATCATCCTCTGATTCCAATTTTCTTTACTAGCTCTTGATATCTCTGAACGTTTTTGTCTTTTATGAAAGATAGTAATCTTTTCCTTTTACCAATCATTTTTAATAATCCTTGCCTTGAAGCAAAATCATGAATGTTTCCTTGGAGGTGGTCACTTAATTTCGATATTCTTTTTGAAAGCAGTGCTACTTGAACTTCAGCTGAACCTGTATCAGTTGGATGTACTTGATGATTCTCAATTAGCTTCTGTTTTTCAGCTGTATCTAATGACATAAATTTTGTTCTTTTCTTCTATGATACTACGTCAGCTAGCTATATTACTACTATCCTTATCTAGATAATTCATAGCTAATTTCAATAAATATTCAAATGATAAATTATTTTCTTTTTTAGCAAGGAGATCTACTTCATTAATAATAATTGGCAAAATAGTCATGATTTCTTTATTTTTGTAATTTAATGATTGAAGGGTTAACTGAAGATCCTCGATCATTTTATTGGTTTCAGGATCCTTAATTTTAAATTTATAATTGCCTTTTTTATCTTCAAATTGATTGTTACTTTTAAATTTATTTTTTAGTTCTAAAATTAAACGATCACTCATTTTTTGTCCTATACCAGGCACGGAACAAATTAATTTTTTGTCTTCTGTCTTTATTGCATTGATAACTTCACCAATGGAAAATTTATTTAATATCCCCATACCGATTTGAGATCCAACACCTCGTATGCTTAAAATTTCAATAAAGAAATTCTTTTGTTCCTTTGATGTAAAGCCAAATAATAGATCTGAATCTTCTTTCTTAATAGGTTTTAACCAAAGAGTGATGTTTTTATTTGATTTCTGATTTGTTTTTAATTTGAGAAAAAAAGATTCTAGGATTTGTATTTCGTATCCTAATCCTTGACAATTTATTAAAACAAAAAATTTTTGATTAGTTTTCCATAAATCAACCAATTCTCCATTTATCCAACTAATCAATTAACCACCATCCACCTGACATCCAATTAGCGCTCCTGCGGTCCCACCTGCTGGTACAGCCCAAAATCTGTCCTTACCCCTAGAGGAGGATAGTGCAATTCCAGCACCAAGAATACCTCCAATAACAGAACCTTCACTACAGTCATTATCATCTATTTTTTCAGCTTTACCACCACAAGGTATTTCAACGTCAACTTCATAACTTTTTACGTAGCCTGGGTTTGATTTCGTTCCAGGAATATACTCTTCTCTATACTCTGTTCTCGTGCATGTTACTGACTTTGGGATTGTTGCTTTAACTTGAGCAATAGGAGAGAAACAAAATAATAAAGCTAAATAGTAAAATTTCACTGTTTTTTTTTATTCTAATAATATTCTATGCCCTTTTGATTATTTTGGTAGTAGATATAATAGTTCCTAATAAAACTAGTAAGGCGCCTAATAAAAAATTTGCGTTTATTATTTCACTAAAAAACAATATCCCCCAAATTGAACCGAATAAAACTTGTAAATAGTTAATTGTTGATGCTTCAGAAGCAGGTAAATTTTTTAATCCTATAGTTAAGAAAGTCTGACCTAATTGAGTAAATAAGCCAATCCCTATTATCCAAACTAATTCATCCAAATTTGGGGTGACCCAGTTGATTAATACAATTGGTAATAAAGTTATAAAAGAAACAAGTGGAAAATATTCAATAATTACATAAACATCTTCAGTAAATGAAAGTTTCTTAACTGTAATGTAAGCCAATGCGGTACAGATTGCTCCAATAAATGCTACAGAAATCGAAACTATTTCAATTTCAACATTTACATTTGATAATTGGCTTGGATTTAAAATTATTAATATTCCAATCCAGCCAATAATTAAAGCAAAAATTATATTGCGAGTTATTTTTTCGTTTATAAATATTCCAGCAAATATAGATATAAAAATAGGATATGTGTACTGAATGACGGTAGATATACTAAGAGGCATATTTCTTATTGCATAAAAAATACAAACTAGTGCTAAAGTTCCTAAAACACCTCTTAAGATAAGTAATGGTCTATTTTTGCCCCATGGATTTATATTTTTTAGATTAATTATGAATAATGTAATTATTAAACTTAAAAATGATCTGAATAAAACTAATTCATAAATAGGTATCCTTTTATCAATATTTTTTACGCACAAAGTCATCAAACTGAAGAAGAATGAGGCAAATACTAAATTCAACTTATTCAATGAATTAAATTTTTTTTCTAATTCTTCGATATTTATCATTTAAAAAATAGTTTTTTTGTGAAATTAAGTAGATTCTTATTTGATTTTGACCTATAACAAATAAATCATTATTTATTCTTTGATAATAATCTCAATGGTTCATTCTATACACCCAAGAACTATTCAAGAGGTTAAGGAAAAAGCAGATATTGTTGACGTTATATCCGAACATATTGTTCTTAAGAAGAAAGGCAAAGAATTCGTTGGGATTTGCCCTTTTCATGATGATACTAAGCCATCTATGACAGTATCACCAAGTAAACAATTCTATTACTGCTTTTCTTGTGGTGCTGGCGGTAATTCTATTAAATTTTTAATGGAATTTACTCGTGCAAATTTTTCAGATGTTGTACTTTCTCTTGCTAAGAAGAATAATATTAATGTTGAAAATCTTGAGGGTCCCCAAGTAGAAGCTTATAAAAAACAATTATCTAGAAAGGAAGAGCTTTATAAAATATTAAGAGTCACTAAAAATTGGTTTAAGTCTCAATTAAATAATTCTTTAGGTTTTGAAGCTATGAAATATTTAACATCCAAGAGAAACTTGAGTAATAAAATTATTGATGACTTTGAATTAGGTTTTGCTCCAAATTCATGGAATGATTTATTTAACTATTTGTCCAATGTAGAAAAATTTCCTATTAATCTAATATTGGCTTCAGGTCTTGCAATTTCTAAAGATAATTCTGACAAGATTTATGATCGTTTTAGAAATAGATTAATTGTTCCAATACATGATATGCAAGGACGTGTAGTTGCCTTTGGTGGAAGATCTCTTGATGGACAGCAACCCAAATATCTTAATTCTCCTGAATCAGAGATATTTGAAAAAGGAAAAATGTTGTTTGCATTTGAAAAAGCATCTAGCAATATAAGAAAAAGGGATAAAGCTATAATTGTTGAAGGATACTTTGATGTAATTTCTCTTCATTCAAAAGGGATTACTAATTCTGTAGCTTCCCTAGGTACCGCATTAAATAAGTATCAAATTTCTCAACTATGTAGATGTACAGATAATAAAAATATAATCTTGAATTTTGATTCTGATAATGCAGGGATATTAGCGACAAAAAGGGTAATAAAAGAAGTCGAAAGCTTATCTCTCCATGATCAAATTAATCTTAAGATACTTCAACTTAATGATTTTAAGGATCCTGACGAATTTTTGAATAGTCATACCCCCGAAGATTATTTTAATTTAATTGATAACTCATCCTTTTGGATTGATTGGGAGATTGATCAGATTTTTAAAGATAAAGATTTAAGTAAATCTGAAAACTTCCAGAGTGTTATTTCTTCATTGGTAAAATTATTGAGCAAATTACCTCAATCATCAACAAGAACCCATTACTTACAAAAAGTTTCAGAACGATTGAGTAAGGGACAAGCAAGGTTAGCGATACAGTTTGAACAAGATCTAAGAAATCAAGTTAAGGGATTTCGTTGGCATGGTAGATCAAAAAAATTTGAACAACCAAATGAAATTTCACGACGTGAGAAAAATGAATCGGAAATAATTTTTTATTATTTGCATTGTCCTGATCTTCGGCTTTTTATTCGCGATGAATTTCTTAAAAGAGAAATAAATGGTTTTAATACTAAGTATATTCAAGATTTGTGGGAAGCTATCTCAAAAATTGAACAAAATAATTTTGGTTTAAATTATTTAAATGAATTAAAACAATCAAATAGTCAAATTCTTCAAAAAGAGTTTTCTGCCATTAATCTAATTTCACTTTTACCTGACTACTTAGCTCTTAATAACTTTGATTCATCAAATAAAATTAATAGTTTTGTTAATCCAAATGAATTGTTTTTAACATTGCTGAGTAACCCTAAAGATAATTTACTTGGATCTTTATCACTTCTTGAGAAATATAATTCTTTAAAAAGATGTAGACACTTGATCGAATCTTGGGGATCTCAAAGATTAAAAACTTTAGAAAATTGTATATCTATCCTGATTGATAATCCTTCTTCAGGTTCCTCAGAGACTAATAAAGAGATTGATGATCTCTTTAAGGATTTAAACTCAGATGCAATTAAATTTCAGGAATTATATTACTTAGAAAGACAACATATTAGTTTTTTAGATAAACAACGCTGTGGTAATTTTATTGCTAGCTAATATATTTTATTGATATTTATAGGCAGTATTTTTTAATCATATTTTTTACCTTTTTGGGCTTGTCTTCAAGAATATAAGCTTCCACTTCTTTAGCATAAGTTCCAGAAAAATTGGAAGTAGAGAACTCTAATGATCTCCTCTTATTTTGATGTAATTTAGCTTCTAAAATTTTTATATCCCCTACTGTCTTATTGTTGTTACATTTTTGTATAGCATGAGTAGCTTCATGTCTTAAAGCTTTTCTTATTGCCAATTTTGTTTTGAAGTTGTCTTTATTTGGTTGCTGCTTTTCATTTCTGTAATTTGTTTTCCTTTTTGCATTTTCAGTACATATTATTATTTTATTTTCTACAAAATTATGTAGTCCTTTTATTTCTTTATTTAAGAGACATTCAATTTTATTTTCTTCAACTTCATAGTTTGCTTTTATTAATAAGTCAAGAATCTCTTTATCTAATTTGCTTAAAAATATAATAAATTCCATTTTTTTTTTACTTTACTATAGTTGGGATCTGTTCTATATCAGTTGTAGATGAGCGACTTAAGAAATTCTTATTCATCGTCCAACTTTTTGGCGTTTTCGTAATAGCCCATGTAATTGCATTGTTATTAAATTTTTTATTTAATAAATCAATAGTTCTCATGAGAATTGCTGATTTTTTTAGGTCTTTCTGAGATTTGTAATTGATAACTGATTGCTGTAAATATTCGCTATTAGTTAAATCCTGCATTAAAACACCAGCTTTTGAAAATTTATATTCGGGATTATAAATTTCTTTAGATAATTCAACTACTATTTTTAAAATGCTGTTTGTGTCGTCTGTTGCATTTGTAAGTTTTCTATGAGCACTTCTTTGATAATTTTGATTTGAATATTTACTGGTTCTTGCAAATACTCTAATATTAGATGATTGCAAATTCTGACTTCTCATTTTTTCAGATGCTTTTATTGCGTGAGTCGCTAGTGCTTGAGTTAAGTCTTCTAATTTTGTGACAGGAGTACCGAAACTCCTGCTTACCTGAATTTCTTTTTTTGATTTCTTGTTTTTTTCTATAGGCAGACATTTATAACCTTTCAGTTCTAATTGCAATCTTTTTCCTACTATGCCTAGTTTCTTGATGATTTCATTTTCTTCCATATCTCTTAATTCTTTCGCATTCTTAATACCTTTACTTTGCAACCAATTAGAGGTTTGTTTCCCGACTCCCCATATATTATCTACACTAATTCTTTTTAAATAATTATTCTCATTTCTGGTTCTAGCTAAATCAAATATTCCAGCTGAATAATCAATATTTTTAGCTAATTTATTAGCAACTTTTGCTCTTACTTTATTTTCTCCTATTCCTACTGTTATGGTAATCCCTAGATTCTGATATATTAATGATCTTATGTTTCTTGCCCAAGGATATAGATTTTTATCATTAGGTCTAGAAATTGAGACAAATGCCTCGTCAATAGAATAAATTTCTATTTCTTCACAGTAGTTTTTTAGTAAATTCATTAGTCTTCTGCTCATATCGCCGTAAAGAGAGTAGTTTGAGCTTAGGACTGCTACATCTAATTTATTTAATTTTTCTTTGATCTTAAAATAAGGAGTTCCCATTTTAATTTTTAAAGCTCGCGCTTCAGGGCTTCTCGCAATGATACATCCATCATTATTAGATAAAATTACTACTGGTTTATTTCTTAAATTAGGATTAATATTTTGTTCACATGACGCATAAAAATTATTAGCATCTATAAGAGCTATAGCATCATTACTTGAAATTCTCATCAATGGCTATGTATTGAATAAATAACAACTCCCCATATCTGTACATCAATATGGTTTTTAAAGCTAAAATCAGGATAATTATGATTTTCTGCTTTTAAATATAATTCATCATTTTTTATAGATAATCTTTTTATTGTGAATTCTCCGTCTATCATCGCGATGATAATATTCCCTGGCTTCGCGATTAAACTCTTGTCTACTATTATTAAATCTCTATCTTTAATTCCTGCATTTATCATTGAGTCACCTTTAACTCTAAGAAAAAAAGTGCTAAACGGATTAGATATTAAATGTTCATTTAAATCAATATTTTCTTCCGTATAGTCATCTGCAGGGGAAGGAAACCCTGCAGATACCGAATCATTTAATAAGGGGATTCTGGACTTTTTAGTAGCTGAATCAAATGAATCCAAGATTTAAATTAATAGTATATATGTACTATATAATAAAAATTTAGAAAATAGTTAGTTATTAAAGTTTTACAGATTAATTTTAGATTAAATCTAATCTTTTTAAGAACGATGATAAGGGGAGTTGCTAGATATAGAAACAGCTCTATAGATTTGCTCGATTAGAATTAATCTAGCTAATTCATGAGGAAAAGTTAAAGGAGACAAACTTAGTATAAGATCTGAATTTTTTTTTATATCTGTACTTATTCCATCAGTATCACCGATTAAGAAATTAATTTTTTTATTTTTAAAACTTAAGAGAAAAGAACATAGTTCAACTGAATTAAATTGCTTCCCTTCTTCACTTAGGCTGATAATAATGTTGTTATTAGATCTAAGATTATTTAAATTAAAAGTCTTTAACTCATTAATGATAAGTTCAGGCATTCTTTTTTTGTATTGATTAATTCCATCTCTAATCCAAAGTTTCTTTATTTTGCCGATAGCATAAATTGTTAATCTATTACTCTGAAGCATAAGTAAATATTAAAAAAATTATTCATCAAGAAGATAATTAAATTCATCATATAGTTCCTCTTCGGTTGTTAATTTCTTAGAAAATTTAGCTTGTCTAGAATTCATATTAATTTGATTAAGCTCACTTTTTCTTAGTGAATTATTAACGTTAGAAGTATCTTCTAAAGAATCTGAATTATCAATTAACGAATAAAAAATCTTATTGGGATCTTCTGAATTAAGTGGATTAGAGATTAAATTATCATTGTTAGATATATTTGTGTAATTACTTATATTTTTACTTTCGTTATTAAAATTTTTATTTTTTTTAAATTTAGTGAGTTTATCTAAATTTTTTTTTGATAAGCTCATGATATAAAGTATTAAATAAATTCATATTTAATTTAAACATATTATTTATCTTTTAGATGAATTCTAAAAACCATCATCAAAAAAAAAGATTTGGACAACACTGGTTGGTAAATAAAAAAATATTAGAAAAAATCAAAGAAATTGCTGTACTTAATAAAAATGACTTTATTTTAGAAATTGGACCAGGTAAAGGAGCTTTAACATCTAAGTTATTAGATTCAGAAATTAAGAAATTACATGCGATTGAATTAGATAAAGATTTAATAAATTTATTGAATGATAAATTCAATAATAATGATAAGTTTTCGCTTCAGCAAGGAGATATCCTTACCGTAAATTTAGATTCAATTAATAAAAAGATTACAAAAGTGATTGCAAATATTCCTTACAATATAACTGGCCCAATATTGGATATTTTCATAGGGCGATTGGGCATTACAAGAAACTATAATTACGAAAAAATAATTTTTTTAATGCAGAAAGACGTTGTAGATAGGATTTTGTCAAAAGAAGGAAGTCCCAATGCTGGTGCGCTTAGTGTAAGAATGCAACTCTTATCAAAAATAAAAAAAATATGTGATGTACCGCCTTCATCTTTTAGTCCGCCTCCAAAAGTTTTTTCTTCTTTAGTAGTTTTCGAACCAATTAAAAATGATTTAAGATTAGATATTGGTCTAGAAAAATATATAGATAAACTTCTTCGAATTTCTTTTAATTCAAGAAGAAAAATGATTAGAAATACTCTTAATTCAATACTTTCAAGCGAAGAGATAAATGAATTATCTAAATATTCAAAAGTTTGTTTTAATTTAAGACCACAAGATATTTCAATTGAACAATGGATTAAGCTAGCAGAAAATTGTATTAAAATTAAAAAATAAAAATTTAAGTATATGCAAGATTTAGCTAACACGAAAATTATTGTAAAATCCCCTGCCAAAATAAATTTACACCTTGAAGTTATTGGTAAAAGAGAGGATGGATTCCATGAGTTAGCAATGATTATGCAAAATATTGATCTTTCTGATTATTTAGAATTTCAAATTAACAATGAAGGTTTAATTAAACTTGATTCTGATTGTAATGATTTAAGCTTATCTAGTGATAATTTAATTGTTAAATCGGCAAATCTATTAAGGAAAAAATCAAATATAGATTTCGGTGCGAATATATTTTTAAGAAAAAATATTCCAATTGGTGCAGGATTAGCTGGTGGATCAAGTAATTCAGCAGCAACATTAATTGGTCTTAATAAATTATGGAATTTGAACTTTGATCAAGAAATATTATGTTCATTAGCATCAACTTTAGGATCTGATATTCCCTTTTTTATAAATGGTGGTATTCAATTATGTTTTGGAAGAGGCGAAATTTTGGAGAAATTAGATTCAAACTTTCAATATGGAGTAATCCTTTTAAAAGATCCAAATGTATCAGTATCTACTGCTGAAACTTATAAAAAATATAGTAATAGATTTTGTGATCAATATATTACTAATGGAGAAATGATTGAGAACATAAGAAAAAATTTAAGAGATAATGGTTTAAATAACTTAAATTTTTATAATCAAAATTTAACTATAAAAAATGATTTGCAGTTAGTTGTTGAGAATGTCAATGCGTCTGTAAAGCAGGCATTATATTTACTTTCTAAATTAGATAATACTCTGACATTCTCAATGAGTGGATCAGGCCCCACATGCTTTGCACTCTTTAAAGATGTAGAGACTGCTAAAAAAGAATTAACTGCAAATTATAAATTATTTAAAGATAATGGTTACGATTCATGGGTTTGCACTTTCCTTGAAAAGGGAATAACATTCATTTAAATTTTTTTATACAAAATTTTATTTTGGCTGATAATAGTAATGAGAATATTAAAAAAAATATTCCCGAAAAAGGACCGTTAAATTTTATTGCTGGATCATTAACCAGTTTTTTATTATTTATATTTTTTTATTTTTTAAGTAATAAAATTGTAATTTATTTTTCTATACATAAACCATCTAATTCTTCTGAAATAGTTCAAAATATTTCTTCTAGTATTAACACCTTAATAATTGGATTATCTTTTTTGCTAACATTTTCATTTGGCTTTATTGGCATTGGACTTTTTATTGTATTTATTCGCAGTTTTTTTCTGAAGAAAAGTTGAATTGCGAATATTATTAAGAAAACCATTTTTTTGAATGTCTTTACATGACCTAGGACTGTTAATACTATTGCTTTCACCAGGAATGATTTTGTCAATATTACTACTTATAACCTTTGCTGAAGGAGGATGAATTATTCAAAGTGGTAGGATTATATATGTGATTAATTAGGTAATTAATTGTGGCAGGAACATTATTATTCAATGCTTTGAAAGAGGCAATTGATGAAGAAATGGCAAATGATGAAAATGTTTGCGTTATGGGGGAAGATGTTGGTCAATATGGAGGATCTTATAAGGTAACTAAGGATTTATATGAAAAATATGGAGAGTTAAGAGTATTAGATACTCCAATTGCAGAGAATAGTTTTACGGGTATGGCTGTGGGTGCAGCAATGACTGGGTTAAGACCAATAGTAGAAGGAATGAATATGGGTTTTTTGCTTTTAGCTTTTAATCAGATATCAAATAATATGGGTATGCTTAGATATACAAGCGGCGGAAATTATAAAATACCAGCAGTAGTTCGTGGACCTGGAGGCGTTGGGCGTCAACTTGGTGCAGAGCATAGTCAAAGACTTGAAGCATATTTTCATGCAGTTCCTGGCATAAAGATTGTTGCATGCAGTACACCGACAAATGCTAAAGGTTTAATGAAAGCAGCAATAAGAGATGATAATCCGGTTCTATTTTTCGAACATGTTCTTCTGTACAATTTGTCTGAAGAATTACCTGAGGGTGATTATACTTGCGCTTTAGATCAGGCTGACATTGTAAAAGAAGGTAAAGATATTACTTTATTGACTTATTCAAGAATGAGACATCACTGCCTAAAAGCTGTTGAGGAATTAGAAAAAAAAGGAATTGATGTTGAGTTAATCGATTTAATAAGTTTAAAACCATTTGATATGGTAACCATCTCAAAATCAATAAGAAAAACAAATAAAGTAATTATTGTTGAAGAATGTATGAAGACTGGTGGTATTGGTGCAGAATTGATTGCCTTGATAACAGAAGAGTGTTTCGATGATCTTGATTCCCGACCAATTAGATTATCTAGTCAGGATATTCCAACTCCTTATAATGGAAATCTTGAGAATTTGACAATAATCCAACCACATCAAATAGTTGAAAATGTTGAAGATTTAATTAGTGGGAGTATATAGGCAATGAAAAGAAGGCAAGGTTGGCTTTTCTTTATTATATTTCTACTTACTTTATCTGTTTATCTATTAATTAATTATCCCTTACAGTTGGGATTGGATTTACAAGGCGGTTCTCAGCTTACACTGCAAATTATTAAAGAGGAAGGTAAGGTTACAAGGGAAGAACTTGAAGCAGTTAATTCTGTTATAGATAAACGGGTTAACAATTTAGGAGTTTCAGAGTCCAACTTGCAAACCCTAGGTGTTGATCAATTAATCTTAGAATTACCTGGTGAACAAAATCCTTTAGTTGCTTCAAGAGTATTAGGTAAGACTGCTTTATTAGAATTTAGAACCCAAAAAGAAGGAACATCTTTAGATTTAAAAACCCTACAGCTACAGAGATTTAGTATCAAGGAATTAATTGAAAAATATTCCAATGCAGAAAAAAGTCAATATGATGATAATTTCTTAAAAGTTATTCAAGATGATCTTAAAGAGATAGAGCAAGAATTAAATTACTCATCTACTAGTAATGATTTTTATGGGAAATTAATTGAAATTAAAAAGTATGTTGATAAAGAAATTACAAATTTATTTATTAAAACAGATTTATCTGGTAGGGATCTTATTAACGCAGGAAGGAGACAAGAACAAACAAATAGTAATTGGGAAGTTTTATTAACTTTTAGTACTTCGGGAGGCGAAAAGTTTGCAGAAATTACAAAGTCAATTGCTGGCACTAATCAACTTTTGGCTATTATTCTAGATGGCGAATCAATAAGTGAAGCTAGTGTTGGTAACCAGTTTGCTAATACTGGTATTACAGGTGGATCAGCTACAATAAGCGGTAATTTTACTGCCGAAAATGCTAGAGAATTAGAAGTTCAACTTAAAGGAGGCTCATTGCCTTTGCCAATCGAAATAGTAGAAACTAACACTATAGGGGCTCTGTTGGGATCCAAAAATATTTTAAAAAGTCTTTATGCAGCTATTAGTGGATTAATTTTTGTCGGTATATTTATGATTTTTAATTATAGAATTTTAGGTTTTGTTTCGGTTCTTTCTCTAGTACTTTATGGTTTCTTTAACTTAGCCCTATATTCTTTGATTCCTGTAACTTTGACTTTACCAGGAATATCTGGGCTTATACTAAGTATTGGTATGGCTGTTGATGCAAATATTCTAATATTTGAGAGAATTAGAGAAGAATTATATTATGGTAATACTCTTACAAGATCTATTGATAGCGGTTTTCAAAGAGCTAATTCATCCATAGTTGATGGCCATATTACAACTCTTCTAAGTTGTTTTGTATTGTTTTTATTAGGAACAAATTTTGTTAAGGGTTTTGCGGCAACTTTAGGTATTGGAGTCTTAATAAGTTTGTTTACCTCATTAAATTGTTCTAAAACTATTTTGCGATTTTTTATAACATATCAATCCTTGAGACAAAAAAACCTCTATCTGCCAAGAACTAATTTTTCAAATTAAATTTTTTTTATTTCTAATTTCCCATGAATTACAATCTTGAATTAATAAAAAATAAAAAAAAGATAATTGGTTTTTCAACTTTTCTTATTTTGTTGAGTCTTCTAGGAATTTTATATTCTTCTTTTAATACTTCTTATAAGAAACCTATAAATTTAGGTATGGATTTTGTTGGTGGAAGTGAACTAAGGATAGAAAGAGTTTGTGAAGCGGAATGTTCTAACTTTTCCTCAGATTCAGTTTTGAAAAATTTAAGTGAGATCTCTAAAAATAAAAAAGTTTTAAATAATATTAAATTACAATTCCAAAATAATAATAAATTAATTTCAATAAGGACACCTTATTTAAGTATCGAAGAATCAAATAATCTTATTTCTAATCTTGATAATATTGTAGGACCTCTGAATTATGAGAGTAAGGACTCAAGATTAATAGGTCCAAAGCTTGGGAAAAGATTACTTACCAATTGTGTTACTTCATTGTTGGTTTCTTTATTTGCAATATCTTTATATATAACCATTAGATTTGATAAAAAATATGCATTTTTTGCATTATTGGCTTTATTCCATGATTTATTAATTGTTTTCGGCATATTCTCTTGGTTTGGAATCATATTATCTGTTGAGGTAAATAGTTTATTTGCTGTGTCTTTGCTAACTATTGCTGGTTATTCAGTAAATGATACTGTTGTTATTTTTGATAGAATTCGTGAGAATTTAAAATCAAATAAAGAAGGCTATAACGAAACAATTCAATTATCAGTAAACGAATCATTTAGGAGAACAACGTTTACCAGTATTACAACCCTTATCCCTTTATTAAGCATAATATTGTTTGGATCATACTCGCTATTTTGGTTTTCCTTATCCTTATCATTAGGAATTATAGTTGGAAGTTATTCAAGTATTTTATTGGCTCCATCTTTGTTGCTTAAAGACTGAGCTTAAGCATTTAATTTTATGAAATTGAATTACTATTTGATAATTTTATTTTCGTTAGTTTTAATAGATCTTTCTACTGAGCTAAGAATTTTATTTGATCATTTTACTTTTAGTTCACTATATTTTGCTATTGGTAAACATCCCTTAGCTTTCTTTATACTTTTTTCCTACCCATATTTATATAAAAAATTAATTAAATAGTTTTTATATATCTTTAAATGATTCTTTGATTAAAACCTGTATTACTACAGCTAATGGGAGAGAAAGTATTAAGCCTAATGGACCAAAAATAAAGGTAAAGCCAAATTGTGATATTAATGTTAAACCAGGAAGCAAGTTTGCTTTTTTCTTCATTATAGATGGCATTATTATATAGCTTTCAATATTTTGAATGATTACATATGCTCCTAAAACGGCTAGTGGTTTCCAAAAATTATCTAGAAGTGCAATTGATATTGGAAATATACCACTAATAACTGGACCTATATTAGGAATAATATTAAGAACCATTGCTATTAATGCATTTGAAACAACATATTTGACATCTAATATAGAAAGAACTATTAATGATAATAGACCTACTGATAATGAGCTTATGACCATAGAAAAGGTCCAATTTGCTAATGCAATATTGCATTTTTCCAGAATATTTCTAAATTTGTTGCGATAATTTTTTGGAATTAATAGAAGTATATTTTCTTTATATTGTTTTGGTTCAATAGAAATCATCAAACTCACTGCTAATACGAATATTAATTTCACAAGACCTGAACCCAGATTCCCCGCTATATTTATTAAATTTTTAAAACTTTCTTGAATAGCTTTTGCAACGGTTGAGGCATCCGGTATGGTAACTACATTATTTATAAGACTGAATATGTCTATAACATTCTCTGATTGTTCGCCATAAAATAGACTATTAAATTTGTTCAGATTTGTATTAATCAAAATATTAATTTTGGATAATCCATTTGGAATATCAACTAATATTTCATTGAATTCTTTTATAAACGGAGGCAATACAAGAATAAAAATAGTAAATACTATCACAGAGATAACAGTTAAAACAAGAAACAAAGAAAGCGATCGGGGAATTTTCAAACCCTTTTGCATTTGATTACATAAATTACATACAATATTTGAAATTACTAAAGAACAAATAATTAAGAGGAGAAAATCCCTCAAAGTCCATATTATTAATGAAGTGATTAAAATTACTACTAACTTGAAATATGATGAACTACTCAATTTTCAAAATATTCTACTTCTTCTCAGAATATCCTAATCCATTTGATTTGGCATAACTATTTGCAAATCTCATAAATCTATCAAAGTCTGATGTGTTCTTCCAAATATAAATAGCTTCTAAAAATATTGGTTCTCCGTCAACAAACTTTACTTTAACTTCCCTAGTTAGTATTTCACCTTCGGAATCTATCATTCGCATACCTGTGATTTCACCGTCTGTAATTGAAGATAATGCCTGAGGTTTTTCGAACGAAAATAATGCTTGGCCGGTGGTGCCGTCTTTACTCCTAGTCAGTCTTATTTCAGGTACTACTGGTTCATCAGTCCCTTCATAAAATTGTATTTTTGCAGTCTTATTTGCTGTCATAATAATCAATTATTAATATTTTATATTAGGAAATATTTTTTACATTCGTTTGTAATTATTTCATAAAACATTATTTATTAACTCTAGGATCCTTTCATCATATTTTTGGTCGGTTAAATCTAATATCTTTATATTTGTTTTTCCAACCTTTTCATATTCATAACACTTATCGTAATAATCTAAAACTGATCTGCAAACTAATTCCCATTTCTCACTATTAATTGATTCAAGAGCTGTTTTTGTTCTTTGCGGTCCTAATCTTTTTTTAATCCTTAATACAGATTCTTGGAGTTCCTCTTTCTTAAAAACACTATAAGTATCTATCAACTCATCTAACCTGTTAGATTCGCTCCTTAAAATTTCAATTCTCCTAGAATTTTTCATTTGGTTGAAGAATTCATGAGGTATTTTGCATTTACCTATATTTGCACTTTCGGCCTCTACAAAAATATTATTTGAACATCTAAAAGAATTTAATTTTTCTGCAATCATATTTTCAAATTGTTCATTTGTAGGTTGTTCTTTCATTCCTAAACCTCCAAATGTACTTCCTCTATGACACGCAAAACCTTCAAGATCAATAGTTTGATATTTATATTTTTCTAGTAATGATAATAGCCTTGTTTTACCTGTTCCTGTTTTTCCGCCAATAACTACAATGTTCAACTTTTTCAAAAAATTTTCTAATACCCATCTCCTATATATTTTGTATCCTCCGTTTAGTGTAACGAGATTTAAGTTAAATTTTTCCAGTAACCAAGCAATGCTTTGTGACCGCATACCTCCTCTAGAGCAATATATTCTGATAAGCAATTCATTATTATTTTTTTTAGTAATAGTTTTATAAGAGGCAATACTCATGAATAAATTATCAAGAAGTAATTCCATTTTTTTTTCAAAAAATCTTAATCCCTCTATCACTGCTTTTTTTCTTCCTTCTTTTTTATAAATGGTGCCAATTATTGATCTCTCATCATTATCAAAAAGTGGAATGTTAAT
>CACBBI010000007.1 GCA_902537445.1 uncultured Prochlorococcus sp. | reverse complement strand
ACACCATACCTGAACATAAAAACCTCTCAAAAAAAGTTCTCTAGCTATTACTGCACCATCCCCGCCATTATGCCCAGGACCTATAAAAACAGTTATTCCATGCTTGAGAAGAGGTTTCTTTTTTAAGAGCCATCTACTAATTTGGATACCAGCTTTTTCCATCAATGCTTCTTGTGGCATTCCATCAGAAAACATTTCTTTCTCTAATATCAACATTTGCTTTGAATCAACAATTAAATGTTCAGAGTCAATTGTTGGCCATACAATTTCATTCATAATGAGTACAAAACAATTGAAGTACTGTTCAAAAATTTAAACTTCCATGTTAAAGACACAAAAGGATAAAAAATTAGAGAACTTTTTTTCTTCTAATAATAAAACTAAAAAGAAGAAAAATATTATTGTAGGTCTTTCTGGTGGCGTAGATAGTTCCCTTTCAGCTGCCCTTCTTGTAGAAAGAGGTTGGAATGTTGAGGGACTAACTCTTTGGTTAATGAAAGGACAAGGCTCCTGTTGTTCTGAAGGATTAGTAGATGCTGCTGGCCTTTGTGAAGATTTGGGAATTAACCATAAAATAATAGACTCAAGAGAAATTTTCGAAAGAGAGGTAATTAAAAAAACTACTGAAAGCTATGAGAAAGGATTCACTCCACTTCCATGTTCGATGTGCAACAAGAATGTGAAGTTTGAAGAGATGCTCAATTACGCAATAAGCAAAAAAGACTTTACTCATATTGCGACCGGACATTACGCAAGGATAAATAAATCATCCTATGCTAAAACAATTGATTGCAAGAGCCTTGTATTTAAGAAATTCCTCCTTCTTAGAGGTGCTGACGAAAACAAAGATCAAAGTTATTTTCTTTATTCTCTTTCTCAAGAATTACTAAGCAGATTAAAATTTCCTCTTGGTGAAATGAAAAAAGAAGAAACAAGAAAGGAAGCCCTCAGATTAGGCCTTAGAACTGCTCAAAAACCAGAAAGTCAAGATTTATGTTTAGTTGAGCATTATGGATCAATGCAGATATTTATCGACAAACACATAGAACCCAAAGAAGGAAAAATTGTGCATGTAAATGGTAAAGTCCTTGGGACGCACAATGGAATTCAGCACTTTACGGTAGGTCAGAGAAAAGGGTTGGGCATTGCTTGGCCGGAACCACTGTATGTAAAAAGTTTAGACAGGGTAAAAAACATAGTTTATGTAGCAGATAAAAGTGATCTATTTAATAAAGAAGCAATAATTAGTAAGGTTAACTGGGTTTCAATCGAAGAACCTGAGCAAGAGATAGAAGTAGAAGCACAAATCAGATATAGAAGTAATCCAGTAAAAGGTACACTAATACCTTTGAAAAATTGTGATAATACAACTAAAACATTTAAATTAATTTTTGAAGAAAGTCAAAGTTCGGTAACGCCCGGACAAGCTGCAGTTTTTTATAAAGGAGAAATTTTATTAGGTGGTGGATTAATTAGTTAATTTTCCAAAAAAATTTAATCCCATAAATAATATAAACAAAAACAAAATAGGTTTATCTCCAAATTTTGTGTAGAAAGTCTTTTCGGATGAAAAATTAGGGAACACTATTTCATTTTGCTCAACATGATAATCTAAAAGTTTAATTATTTTTCCATCATCTTGAACTAAGCCCGAAGGGCCTGTATTTGATACTAGTAAATTATTTTTCTTATTTTCAATACTTCTTAATCTAGCCAAAGATAGGAATTGATTATAAAGCTTAGCTGGATATGGATCTAAATTTGCTGCAGTTATTATTAGTTTTGCACCGCTATTAATAGCCTTTCTTATTTCTAGTCCATCACTAATTTCGTAACATATAGCTACTGCTAATGGGGGTGTAAATTTAGGATCAAAAAATCTTGAATCAGAGCCTGGTTGAATTCCTCCTACTGCAGATAATCCTCTTGAAAAACTATCTAGAAATCTAGGTATTTTTTCACCTATTGGAACAAGTCTATTTTTATCTATAAATGAGGTAAAAGATTTATCTCCAATTTGAAATCCGAGTAAAGAACTTCTTAACTCATTATTTGAATTTCTGAAACCTCCTGACAAGGCATTAACCTTAATGCCTTTAGAAAAATAAAAATTATTAGATAGAGTTCCTTCAGGAGCAACAAGAAATTTCGCTTTGTTTGACAAAGCATATTCTTGAGCGATAGATAGCTTTTCTTCAATAAATTCATCATTTATTTTTAATTTTTCTCTTGTTGGTATATTAGTTTGCCAAATAGCTATTGGATATTCATAATTTCTTTTTATTGGAGTTGTTAAACCTCCAAATAAATGTAAGAAAATAAAAACCAAAAGTCCTAAAAGAAATATTTTTTTAAAGTAAAGTTTTCTTTCCCATCTACCTTGAATATAAAAAATCCAAAATCCAATCAATATTTGTAATACGCATAAACCACTTGCACCAATCCATCTTGCTAAACCAGCAAGATAAATATCACCTGGGATAAGACTCTCTCCTAAACCTATCCAAAAAAAAGGTGTTTGAGAAAGTATCAATTCACCAATACCCCAAGTCAAAGATAAAAAAAATACTTTTACTGTTAAAGATAATATTTTCATTTTGAAAACATCCTCTTTCCAGAGAATAATTTCAACTAACAATCCCCATAAATAAACTAATATCCCACCCAAAAAAGCGCAAAATAATAATATTAAAATGGCAATAATTAAACTTGGAAGCCATGAAAAACCAAGCCATGTCAATGGATGAAGATCATAAAGCCAAGAATGACTTATCAAGATAAAGAAAAAACCCCAACAAAAATTTGCTATTCTCCTTTCACTTCCCTTCCATAAAATAAATAATGATATCGGCATAAAAATCAGCCAAAAATGAGTTGAAACTGAAATTCCTCCTAAAACCCCTCCTAAACAAGGGTAAAAATATTGTCTTAGACTTTTATTTTGAGTTGGGATTAACAATCTAAAATTACGAAATTAAATTTATAATCACCCATTTATTGTACCTTCATTCTGTAGACTAAGTTTTAGTAACTTTCAAAATTTAAGTGAAAGAAGTCTTTATTAGTTTTGCAGTTTTTGTTTTTTGTGTTTCATTAACTCTTTTCAGTCAATTTAATTCACCTCAAGTTGTTAATGCTGCTGAATCAGAAACTCAGTCAGTTCAAAGAACACCTATTGCAAAATCATCAAATGTTTCAAATAATAATTTATTTGAACTAGACCCATCAGATCCAAATCCTATACTTTTCGCTATGGCAGAAGAAACACCATTAGACAACAATTCAAGGACTACAGAAAGTGGTCTAATTATTGCAGATATCGTAAAAGGGGAAGGAGATGTGGCTAGTGCTGGGCAAACAGTTACTGTAAATTACACAGGAACACTAGAAGACGGGACACAATTTGATACCAGTATCGGCAGAGCTCCATTCAGCTTTCCCTTGGGTGCTGGACGAGTAATAAAAGGTTGGGACGAAGGTGTAGCAGGCATGAAAGTCGGAGGCAAAAGAAAATTAACAATACCTCCGGAACTTGGATACGGATCAAGAGGAGCTGGAAATGTAATACCTGCTAATGCGACTTTAATATTTGAAGTTGAATTATTAAAAGTCAATTAAATTAAGTAAGAAAAATATCTAAGACTTTTCAATTTAGTTAATCTCCAAGTAATATATATACAACACCAAATATTTGAAATGTTAAGTAAATTCATCAATTCTTTTCTAGATAAAAAATTGCCAATGTCAGTCCATGCTCACTGCGATGGTCCTTGTGGTGTGTACGACCCAGCACCTACGAGAGTTGCAGCCGAAGCAGTTTTATCAATGACAAAAAAACTTATTGCATTAGAAGCTCCTTCTAGCACAGATTCGGCAGAATGGGCTGCATACAGTAATACATTTTCTAGATATGTTGCAGTTAAAGAGGAACAAGCAAAAGAAACAAAGAAAGAGATTCTAATTTTGTGGACAGATTACTTTAAACCAGTTCACTTAGAAACTTATCCAGACTTACATGAAACCATTTGGAAGGCGGCCAAGTTATGCAGTGCATGCAAAGTTAATATTGACTTAGCCCAAGCTGAAGAACTCATGAGTTATGTAGAAAAAATTCATAATATTTTCTGGGCTTCAAAAGGAAGATCAGACGCTTTTGTAAAAGCTAGTTAATCAGAGTTATTTTCAAAAGTTTTTTTGATTTTATTTTATTTTTTTTAGGTTTAAGAAAAACTGCGATCATTAGTGGTGAATCGATGTTTCCTTACCTAAAAGAAGGTGATATTGTATTTTTTAAAAAATATAAAAAGAATAAATCAATACTTAAAAATCGACAAATAGTTATTTTTAATCATCCAATTAAAAATAAAAACCTAATAAAAAGGATAAATTCAGTAAATCAAAATAACGTTGAGGTTATTGGCGACAATATTGAATTTAGCGAAGATAGTAATAAATTTGGATTAATCAATAACGAAAAAATAATTGGGATTGTCACCTCTAAATTAATTATTCCTAAATTAAAAAAATTTTTAATTCAAAAAAACAGAAGCACTTCTTTGAATCCAAAATAATCCCAAAGAAAAGGAAAGCCCTCCTGCTACAGCTATTAATCTTTTAATAAATTTTTGACTTGCTTTAAAGGTAGTAAAAGATATTAAACAAGAAAAAAGATTCATACTTATGAGTGAACCAATCAAATATGAAATCAAATATAAGCAAGCGCTTGTTAAAGGTAGTGCTAAAGCAGGAAGAACTGCAAGAAAATGTGAACCTCCAGCTATACCGTGTAGCAAGCCTAAACCAGTCAAAGCATGTGAGTGCTTATTATTATTTTTTTGTTCCTTAACATGAAAGTGAAAGTGACGATGGGCAATTCCATTCTCATGCTTATGGGAATGCGAGTGGATACTTAATTGAAAAGAATTTTTTATAGCAAATACTCCAACAATTAGAAGTGAAATTCCAACTAGGAATTCGGCAATACTAGAAAATTTGTTTAATGGCGTAATATCCTTAATAAAAATCGCTAGAAAAGCTAACAAGAGGACTCCTGAAGAATGTCCCAAGCCCCATGAAAAACTATTTTTAAGAGCTTTTTGGGGATTATTAATCGCTGCTGGTGCCATTGCAATTAGATGATCAGCACCACTAACTACATGCACAAATCCTGCGACTATACCTGTTACAATTACAGCCTGCATATATATTCAGTACAACTCTGTTCATTCAATTTTATAGCACGATTTGAAGTCAATATTAAATTGAGTTAAATAATTTCTTGAACGATTGTTCAATATCAGTTTCTCTCATAAAAGTTTCACCAATTAATACTCCCATTATTCCAATAGATCTAAGCGATTCTAAATCTTCGGCACAATTAATTCCAGATTCACTTATGGGAATAATATTTTGTTTTAAAAATATATCTGCATATGTATGCATCAATTCTTTTGATGTTTTTAAATCCGTTTTAAAAGTCTTTAAGTCCCTATTATTTATTCCAATCAAATTAAAAGATTTTAACTTTAGAATCCTTTCTAATTCATTAGAGTTATGTACTTCAACAAGAACACTCATCTTTAAATTATCAGCTATTTTCTTTAAATAAATTAAATCATCATCACTTAAAATCGCAGCGATTAATAATATTGCATCAGCACCAGATACTCTTGCTTTATAAATCTGATAAGCAGAAATAATAAAATCTTTGCAGAGTAGGGGGAGATTAGTTGATTTCCTTACAGTTTCGAGTATTTCATAACTACCTTGAAAAAACCTTTTATCGGTAAGTACTGAGATACAGGATGCGCCTAATCTTTCATAACAAATTGCTATTTTTTCAGGGTAAAAATCTTTTCTAATAACTCCTTTACTCGGACTAGCTTTTTTTATTTCAGCAATAACTCCTGGTTTTATTTTTGACTCCAAGATATTTTTGTAAAAATCTTTGGGAGTAGGGAGTTTTTCAATCTTTTTGATTAGATCTTCTAAAGAGACTATTTTTTTAAAATTCTTAATTTCAATATCCTTGTGCCATACAATTTCTTCCAGAATGTTTTTTGCTTGTGCTTCTCTATGAGGTACAGCATATTCTAAATTTTCTACCCTTACTGTTGGATTTGGTGGCCTGCGTCTTATCTCCATTAATCTTAGATATTATTTTATTTGAGAAGCCGCCTGTTTATATGCGACCTCAACTACTTCACTAAGAGTAGGATGAGTATGAACTTCTTTAGATAATTCAATTACATCTTGGTTCCTTGAAATAGCGTTCGAAATTTCTTGAATTAAATCAGCTGCATGTAACCCAAAAATATGAGCCCCTAATACTTTCCCATTATCTTTGTTGAAAATCAACTTTAGCAATCCATCACTCTCTAATTCAGCCAACGCTTTTGAATTAGCCTTAAAGAAACTTTTGACAACTCCCAAAGTAAAATTTTCTTTTGTAGATATCTCTTTAGCTTCAACTTCAGAGAGACCAACTGAACTTATCTCTGGGTGAGTAAAGGTTGCTGCGGGGATACTTTTATAGTTAATTTCGACATTACCACCGCAAATATTATCAACAGCAACAGTACCCTGCGCTGCAGCTGTATGGGCAAGCATTAGTTTGCCCGTTACATCTCCAACAGCCCAAATATTAGGTATTATTTCATCACCATTCTTAACTCTCATTTGATCATCTACAGGAATGAACCCTTTTACTGTTTCGATACCAACCGACTCAAGATTTAAGTTATTACTATTAGGACTTCTGCCAGTTGCGACTAGTACAGCGTCAACTTCTAAAGTTTCTACAACTTCCTTAGATTTTGCATCAGTCAGTTCTATTTTTACAGGGCATCCAGGTGTTATTTTTGTCGCAAAGACATTTGATTTTGTGTCTATATCTCTTGCTTGAATAAGGTTCTTCTTAGCAATTTTAGTGATGTCTGGATCAAATGTTGGCATAATATTCTCCAAAGCCTCGATCATGGTAACTTCACAACCAAGCGCGGTATAAACATCAGCAAATTCTAGACCTATATATCCGCTTCCAATAATTGCTATCCATCTTGGAAGCCACTCAAGTTTAACCGCATCATCGCTAGTAAATACGGTCCTATTATCCAAAGTTATTCCACGGGGCACAAAAGGAGAAGAGCCTGTTGCTATAACAATATTCTTACATGTGAAAATTTTATCAATTCCGTTTTTATCTCTTACACCTACTTTTTGATTTCCTTCAATTCTTCCAACGCCCAAAATAATTTCAACTCCACTCCTTTTAAGAGTTTTTGTTAAATTTTCTCTAACATTTAAAACTAAATTATTTGCATGATCTGCAATTTTTGATCTCTCAAACCTTACTGGTGAAGCATGTATACCAAATTTAGCTAAATGTTCATAATTAGCTATTTCTCTAACTTTTCCACTTGCAGCCAAAAGAGCTTTAGATGGAACACAACCCTTGTTAACACAAGTGCCTCCCATATCAGAAGATTCTATTATTGCGACTTTCAGTCCCTTACTAGCAGCATGCTTAGCGGCATCAAAACCTCCATATCCTGCTCCTATTACGATTAAATCAAAATCAAAACTTGAATCAGTCACTTTTTATTTATTTATTTAGAGGTGTATGCGACTCTTTTTCGTTCTAGTAATAACGGAACTGCAACACAAGCCACATTCAATGATTCTACAATCTCACTATGCGGAATTGTAATTGTTTCATTAAAAGCTTCTTGAATTTTTTTATGAATACCTTGACCTTCATTACCCAAAATTAATGCTGTACGTCTAGACCAATCAACTTCCCAGTAAGGTTTTGAAGGTTTTTTTGAACTCTCATTATGGCTACTAGTAGAGAAAATCCTAAATCCTACATTTGATAATTCAGACAAAGACTTAAGTAAAGAATTTAATATTTCTTCTTCAATGCCATCAAATCTTAAAAATGGGAGATGAAAAACTGCACCTGAGGATGCTCTTAATACCTTTTGGCCTAATGGGTGCGCACCTCCAGCTAAAAAAATTGCATTAACACCCGCAGCTAAAGCGGTTCTAAATAGATTACCCATATTCCCAGGATCTTGAATTCTGTCGAGAACAAGAACAAAATCATCTTTTCTATTAAATTGATAATTAGGTATTGCTGAAATCTCTACTAAAGCTGCTATCCCATCTGGATTAATTGTTGAAATCGCAGATGCCAAGACTTCCTCTGAGACAATATTTATTAATGACTCATCAAATTTTTTGCTTAGAATTTGATTCTTTCTTAGCCATTTTTCGGTAACTAAAATCTTAGAGGGATTTTTTCCAGACTTCAGCAATTCTTTAATGAGATGTGTACCCTCTATGCAAAAAAAGTCTTGATCTTTTGGAGATGATCCTCTTTTAAATGATCTAAATCTTTTAACTAGATTATTGTTTTTACTAGTTATTTTTAAAAAAGTATTTTCTATGAGTATTTTGAAAATTTGTTATCAACTATATTTTAATTACATAAATATTTTGATCAATTATTTATTAAATTTTTATTTCCCAAGAAATCAAAAAATACATTTTCACTTTTAATTAATATTCATGACGTTACATAGGGTGGACTTAATATTATTAGTTTGTCATGATGAATCTAATAAATTAAGTCTTAATGATTTGCGGAAGCAAAACGAAGTCATATCTTAAATCGCAAAATTTAAAGATTCTTGGCCAAGGCAAGTTAAATGGAATAGTTGAAATAAGTGGTGCAAAGAATTCCGCCTTAGTTTTATTAGCCTCATCATTGCTAACTAATGAAAAAATAATTCTTGAAAATGTACCTTTTCTCACTGACATTGAAAAGATGGGGAATATCTTAAAAAATTTAGGAGTGAATTTAGTTCGTAAAAACAACCAACTAGAAATAGATCCAACAACTATTTCGATTAAAGAACTTCCATATGAACTTGTTAAAGGATTAAGAGCTAGTTTCTTTTGTATAGGTGCACTATTAACTAAATTTGGAGAAGCTCAAGTACCGTTACCAGGTGGATGCAATATTGGTTCAAGGCCAATAGACGAGCACATTAATGGATTAATAGCACTAGGAGCAGACATTATTATTGAAGAGGGAATCGTAAAGGCAAAAACAAGGGGAAACAAAAATAGACTTCATGGCACTCATATTAAATTAAATTGTCCAAGTGTAGGTGCGACTGAAACTTTAATAATGGCAGCATCTTTAGCCAAAGGAAGAACTACTATTGAAAATGCTGCTAGAGAGCCTGAAGTTCAAGATTTATGCCAAATGCTTAATAAAATGGGGGCAAAAATTTATGACTCTGGTAAAGAAACAATTATTATTGATGGTGTTAATAAGCTTGGCGGATGTACCCATAAAGTAATTCCAGACCGAATAGAAGCTGGAACTTTTCTAATAGCTGCTGCTGCAACTTCCTCTTCAATAACAATTTCTCCAGTAATCCCTCATCATCTTGAAGCTGTCACTAATAAGCTTCAAGAGAGTGGGAGTAAAATTACGATTAAAGGTAATTCGATTTCTATCAAGAGTAAAGAGATTAAAGGAGTAGATATTGAAACAGCTCCTTTCCCAGGCTTTCCTACTGATTTGCAGGCACCATTTACAACTCTAATGACAATCGCAAATGGTGAATCAAAGATAACTGAAACAATTTTCGAAAACAGAATGAATCATATTTATTTACTTAATGAAATGGGCGCCAGTATAAAACTAAACAAAAACGTAGCTCACATCAAAGGTGTTAAAACAATTAATGGGATGAATCTAGTTGGCTCAGATTTAAGGTCATCAGCTGCATTAATAATTGCAGGAATCATCGCAAAAGGTAGTAGTAATTTCTATGGATTAGAACATCTAGATAGAGGGTATGAAAATTTTGAATTAAAACTAAAAAATTTAGGTATAAAAATAATTAGGGAGATCAGTAAAAATACTTTTGAGGAGAATGGATATAAAATTGAACCTATATCTGAGAATCTTTCAAAACTCGAAGCAGCTTAGTCTTTCCAAATATATTTTTAAACTAAGAAAATTGATTCAAACGTAAGCAATATTGATTAGTGAAATAAAACCCAAAAATAATATAAACAAAACTAGAAAGCGATTAGACCAAATTTTATTTAAACCATTAAATTTGAATTCATTCATGCCCAAGTTACGCTATTAGATCCGAATGTTGTGAGTATAGTTACTGCAATAAAAAGATAAGGGACAAATTTAAATGATAATTTTTTTGCTTGAGTTTTAGACATTTTTCTTTTTTTTATTAAATATAACACAATATTACTAATTATGAAGCTATCTCCTTTAAAAAAAGACTTTTAAGCGCATTTAAACACAAAAATGTATCATTAATGTTTAAATTTTCTCTTTTCCCCTCGTTTCTTGTCAGCAAATGCAATAAATAATTTTATGTTTTTATCAAAAAGATTAACTATTAACAAACGTTATCTTGATAACTGTTCCTTGACCAAAACAATAGTCAATAAGTTGATTTTTGTTATAATAAAAAAGTTCATTTTTTCAAAAGCCTTGGGAGCGTGGTGGAATTGGTAGACGCACCGCACTCAAAATGCGGCACCTTCGGGTATGTCGGTTCAAGTCCGACCGCTCCCACTTTAATGAATACCTATAGTCGATTCGATATATCTTTCAAAAAAGGAAAAGGTTGTTGGCTATGGGACAAAACTGGTAAAAGGTATCTTGATGCAGTCGCTGGTATAGCAACTTGTAGTCTTGGACATAGCGACAGAGTTTTAAGAAGGAGGTTATCAACTCAACTAAAAAAGATTCAGCACATTTCTAATCTCTACAACATTGAAGAACAAGAACAATTAAGCAGAACTTTAACGAATATGAGTTGTGCTAAAAGCGTCTTCTTCTGTAATAGTGGTGCGGAAGCAAATGAATCAGCAATTAAATTAATTAAAAAATATGGAAATAAAACAAATAAAGGTAAAGAATCAATTATTCTCGCAGCAGAATCCAGCTTCCATGGAAGGACGCTTGCAGCCTTGAGTGCCACTGGACAACCAAAATATCAAAAAGGTTTCGAACCAATGATTCAAGGGTTCAAATTTTTTAAATTTAACAATTTTGATTCGGTAAAAAAATTATTTGAAGAGTGTGAAAATAATGATCAAAAAATTTCCGGCGTTTTAGTTGAACCAATACAAGGCGAAGGCGGCGTAATTCCTGGAAGTAAAATATTTTTTAAAAGCCTGAGAGAAATATGTGATAAATATAATTCTCTTCTTATTTTAGATGAGGTCCAAAGTGGAGTAGGTCGAACTGGGAAAATGTGGGGTTATGAGAATTTAGGAATTGAACCTGATGGATTCACCCTTGCTAAAGGATTAGGAGGAGGTCATGCAATTGGAGCATTATTGGTAAAAGAAAAAGCCAACATTTTTTCTCCAGGGGATCATGCAAGCACTTTTGGAGGGAACCCATTCGCTTGTAAAGCAGCCCTTACTGTATTAGAAGAAATAAATAGAAGAAATATCATCAATAATGTTTATCTAAGAGGGGAACAATTAAGTGCTGGGTTTGAAGAATTGTCAAAAAAATTTCCAAATATTATCTGCGGGAAAAGAGGTTTAGGTTTAATACAAGGTCTTGTGATTAATGATGATTATGCTGATGCAAAAAAAATTACATTAAAAGCTTTTGATAAAGGATTACTGGTAGTTCCTGCAGGAGGAAATGTTGTAAGGATTGTCCCACCATTAGTTATTACTCGAAGAGAAATTAATATTCTTTTGGATAAGCTAAATTCAGTTTTTGAAGAGTTATAGCAATTTAAATTTTGAAAAATGCAAATTTAAAAACTTTTGAATTATTATCTCCTAAATATGAAAGGGATAATATCAAGTTAGGTTTATCAAGAATTAAAAAAGCACTTCAAGAACTTGGTAATCCTTGCAAGAATATCCCTGCGATACAGATTATTGGAACCAATGGGAAAGGATCAATCGCGGCATATTTAGAAAGTATACTTTTTGAAGCTAGAAGAAATTTCGGTGTCACGACATCTCCACATCTTTTGGATGTATGCGAGAGGATTAGAGTGAATAAAAAAAATATTAATAAAACTGATTTTGAAAAAATCTATAGATTAATAGAAAAAAATTTTTCAACATTTAAATTAACTCCTTTTGAAAAAATCATTTGCTGCGCACTAAATTTTTTTGACCATCAAAAAGTTGAAATACTCATTCTTGAAGCTGGCTTAGGGGGACGATTAGACGCGACAACAGCCCATAAATCTAGACCAATCATTGCTATTGGGAATATTGGCTTAGACCATAAAGAATTTCTTGGAGATACGATTGAAAAAATTGCGGAAGAAAAATTAGCAGTAATTGAAAAAAACTCAATTGTCATCTCATGCAATCAAAATAGTCAAGTTGAAAATTTAATAACCAAAAAAGTTAAAGAGGTAGGAGCAGAAATTATTTGGAAAGATTCAATTTCAAACAGCTATGAGCTTGGATTAAAAGGAATTTTTCAAAAGCAAAATGCTTCAGTAGCTGTTGGAGCAATTGAAGCGCTGAATAATTTGGGATTTAATATAAAACAAAAACACATATCTGAAGGTCTTAAAAAGACAACTTGGAACGGAAGGCTAGAAATAATAAATTATTTCAACAAAGAAATTCTTGTAGATTGTGCGCATAATTATCCTGCTGCAAAAGCACTCTCTAATGAGCGAGGCAATTGGGAGAATGAAGATAAAGGAATTTATTGGATTTTAGGTGTCCAAAGACAAAAAGATATTTACGCAATATTAAAAACACTTCTAAAGAAAAATGATCGGTTATTACTTGTGCCAGTTCCAAACCAACCTAGTTGGCAATTAAATGATCTCTCTCAGATTAAAGAAATTGACTTTCAAAAAACAATTGAATTTAAAAAATTTGAACTTGCCATTGAGTATTTATTTTCCCTGGAAAAATGGCCACCTAATCATCCTGTTCTAACAGGTTCTATTTTTTTAGTTGCTGAATTTATTAAATTTGCAAATAAACAGAAATGTTAAATTTTAAATTGTTCTTTTACTTCCCAACCTTCCAATTTCCCTGGATTTAATAGACCTTTAGGATCAAATCTTAATTTCGCTTTCACTTGATCTGCATCCACCACTCCGAGACCTCCTCCTTCAACTGTTAAAACATGAGGATTAAAAATAAACGCACCAAGTTTCTTGCAATCTTCAATTATTTCTTTTAATTCTTCTGCCCCATTCCACTTTAATACAGGCAAAGCCGCTAATCGCGGTGATCCTTGTTGAGAAACTGCCTCTAAATGCCAAAGAACTTTTTTACCCCATTTTTTTCTCAAAAAATTAATTAATTCTAGTTCATTATTAAGTGGCAAAAGCATCTGTAAATAAGTCCAATTTTTATCCCTAGACCTCATATGAAGAGTTGTATGATTCCATACGACTTCAGAAATTCCATTGACGAGCTTTTCTTCTTCCCCAAGTAGGGTAGATTCAACTTTAAATTTTTTACAAATTAGATCGATGGTTTTTATTCCTCCAAGAGTAGATTGTATTAATATCTTGTGACTTCTAGATTTACCTTTAAACCATTTTGGCATTTGATCTACAATTTCTTCTTCAAGAATCGATCCTAATTTCAGATTAATTGCTGCGCTAGTAAGAGTTTTTAATATTTCTATTGTTTTTTCAAATTCAATACAGTCGATAACTAATGAGTACCACTTACGTTTGATATCAGTAGCAAGTAATAAAGAAGTAATTATTCCATTAGTCCCATAAGCATGATTAAGAGGTTCGGATTCTTCAGCATCAAATTTTAATAATGCAGGTTTTTCATTCATCGTTACTGCCTCTAAACCTATAAGATTTCCTGGATCCCTTAAAAATCCCCATCTAATGGAACCAATACCTCCTGATCCACCTGCAATAAAACCTCCAATTGTTGCAGTTTTCCAAGTACTAGGAAGTAACCTCAATTCCCTCCCATATTTCTCTAATTGTTTATTCAAATCTCCCATAACACAGCCAGACTGTACTTTTACAAAGCCTGTATCTGGATCAAATTCTTCTAACTTATTTAATTGACTCATCTGCATTACAACTCCTTTAAATAATGGGACAGCTTGTCCATAATTACCTGTACCTGAACCCCTTAAAGTAAGTGGGATAGATAATTCCCAACAAATTTCTGCTACTTCCTTTACAGCTTTGTGATCACTAGGTCTTACCACCAAGTCAGCAATACATTCGTCTAATTTTTCAGTAAGGATTGGAGAGTAGTTATAAAAATCTTTTGAAAGTCTTTTTACATCGAATTTATTTTCAATGATCTCTAAGTTGTTGACTTCCCTAAATTTGTCTATAAATTTAAGACTATTTGATGTCATTAATAAAATTTTTATTGTTTTATATATAAATTAGCCGATTAGCAATATAAATCGCCTTTTATAAACACTTTTCTCTTTAAAGTACTCGAAAAAACATCTGCCCATCTTTGTGCATCTAAAATCACAAAGTCAGCAGGGCATCCCTTTTTAATTAAACCATCCCATTTTAAGTTTAATAATCTACTTGGAGCTAAAAAAATAGAAGATAGAGTCATTCTCTCCCAGGGATTTAGTTGAAGCATAGGTATCGAGCAAGACAACATATAAAAAGGATCAAAATTACCAAATGGGTACCAGGGATCTTGAACGTTATCACTACCAAGAGATACATCCACGTGCGATTTTTGTAATTGCTTTATTGGCGCAACTGGTCTTTTAAATGAGGTAGTTTTATTACTTCGATTGAGCAGCCAAAAATTTGTTAGCGGTAAAGCAATAACTTTAATATTTTTCTCAGCCATTTTTTCTCCTAAATTTAAAATCTCTCTATGACTTAGAGAAATAAGACTACTCAAATGACTACAAGTAATTGGAATACTATTAATCTTTAAATTTTCGATTGTTTCTAATAAAACTTTTATTCCTGCGCCAGGTTCAATAATTGACTCGTCTATATGCAAATCAATTTCTAATTTATATTTACTCGCAAGAAGAAGCATCTTTGCTAGAAATTTGCTTGTATTTTTTTTATTGAAAGGGGGTACAATAACACCTCCTAAAATACCTCCGTTAGAGGAAAATATTTTTGCTAAATCTTCTCCATTAGTTGTATCCCAGAATTCCAACGGAGCTAGAGCAACGAATTGTAAAGTCAACTCCGATGAAAATTTTTTTTGTAATTTAAAAAGTTCAATCCAAATATCTACAGATTGACTTTTGTATGTATCAATATGACTTCTAATGGCTCGGTATCCATTTTTTATGGCAAGTTTTAATGATTTCTCAACTCTTTCAAGAACCTTATCTGTAGTTCTAGTTTTATGTTCTTCAAGATTTACGGATAATGCTCCTCCATAGTTTGATTCCAGATTAGGAAAGTCTGCCCATGTAAAAGATTTATCAAAATGCGAATGTGTTTCAACAAATCTTGGGAATAAAATATTTTTTGGTTTTGTAACTTTATTTTTTAAAGGCTTTAACTCAGAGACAAATCCATCCTCCCAATTAATGGAAACTGAACATAAATCCTCTACATCGATAATGAGGTTATCTATATCTTCGATTAAACAAAGGCTTCTGGGAATAAGAACCTCAGCTTTGCCGGAATTACTCAAATTTTTAAAATTTTCTTTTATTTTAAATCATAAGAAAACTTTACTGAATTAGAAAATAATTCAAATTTCGCTAAAAGATAAAAATAACTATGAAAAATTACACTTGAGTTGTTAAATTTATAAATGTGAGGCGGGCGTCGCCAAGTGGTTAAGGCAGCGGCTTGTGGCGCCGCTATTCGGGGGTTCGAATCCCCTCGCTCGCCCTCAAAAATATTGCAGCAAAATTATTTAACTTGTAATTTTGAATTAACGAATCATAAAAAATTCCTAGCAAAGTGCTAACAAAAACAAAATCAGACGAAAAAAAAACTCAAAAGAATTCAACTACTGGCAGTTATTGGATAACCACATTTGGATGCCAAATGAACAAGGCTGATTCTGAGAGAATGGCTGGGACATTAGAGAAAATGGGATACATCAGAGCAGATAATGAATTAAATGCCGATTTGGTCTTGTACAATACATGCACTATTAGAGATAATGCAGAGCAAAAAGTTTATAGCTTTCTAGGAAGACAAGCAAAAAGAAAGCACAAAACACCTAGCTTAAAGCTTGTTGTTGCAGGTTGTCTTGCTCAGCAAGAGGGAGAATCTTTACTAAGAAGAGTCCCAGAACTTGATCTGGTTATGGGGCCTCAACACGTAAATAATCTTGAGAATCTTCTGGGGAAAGTTGATTTAGGAAATCAAGTTGCTGCTACAGAAGAAACCTTCATTTCTGAAGATATAACAAGTGCCAGAAGAGAAAGCTCTATTTGTGGCTGGGTTAATATCATCTACGGATGTAATGAAAGATGTTCATATTGTGTAGTCCCCTCTGTCAGAGGAAAAGAGCAATCAAGATATCCAAATGCGATAAAAAGTGAGATCCAAAAATTAGCTGATGATAATTTCAAAGAAATTACTCTTTTGGGTCAGAACATTGATGCTTATGGTAGAGACCTTCCAGGAACTACAAAAGAGGGGAGAAAAGAGAATACCCTAACTGATCTTTTGTATTATATTCATGATGTTAAAGGAATTCGCAGAATAAGATTTGCTACTAGTCATCCAAGATATTTTTCAAAAAGGTTGATTCAAGCTTGTTATGAACTTGATAAAGTCTGTGAACATTTCCATATCCCCTTCCAAAGTGGAAATGATGAAATATTAAAGCAAATGTCCAGAGGATATTCTATTAAAAAGTATAAAAATATTATCGAGAACATAAGGTCATTAATGCCAGATGCATCAATCACAGCTGACGCGATAGTTGCTTTCCCAGGAGAAACCGAAATACAATATCAAGATACATTAAAGCTAATATCAGAAATTGGCTTTGATCAGGTGAATACAGCAGCATACTCTCCAAGACCAAATACGCCTGCAGCAGTTTGGACGAATCAACTTTCGGAAGAGGTTAAAAAAGCTAGATTACAGGAAATTAATGATTTGGTCGAGAAAACTGCAAGGAGTAGAAATCAAAGATATATCAATAATATCGAAAGCGTTTTAATTGAGGGTTTAAATCCAAAAAATTCCTCTCAAATTATGGGTAGAACTAGAACAAATAGATTAACTTTTGTGGAGATTCCCAAAAACATTAACTTTAATTTTTCGTTGGGAGATGAGATAAATGTCAGAATAAATGAAGCAAGACCTTTTTCTTTAACAGGAGAACTTTCTTTATAAATTTTTTTTAAATGATTGGGGGAAAGAAAAAATGTATTGGGTTAATATTTGGCGGGTATTCCAATGAACATGAAGTATCGTTATCCTCTGCAAAAACAGTTTTTCAAGCATTTAATGCACAAATTAATAAAGAACGCTTTACAGTTAAAGCCTTTTACATAAACAAATATGGAGATTGGCTTGATAGTGATAGTTCAGAAAAAATCCTAATTGGTGAAATTGAAAACAATAAAACAAAAAAACAAGAAATTTTTAAACAAGAAAAAATTAACTTCCTTGAAGGAATTGAATTTCAAAATGTTGATATTTGGTTTCCTCTTTTACATGGATTTAATGGTGAAGACGGATCAATTCATGGCTTACTTAGATTTACAAAGAAACCTTTAGTCGGATGTGGAATAATTGGCTCTGCACTTGGAATGGATAAAATATTGATGAAAACAATTTTCTCAAATCTCAAACTTCCACAAGTTAATTATCTAGTTTTTCAAAATGAAGATCTCAAAGATAAGGAAGTAAAAAATAAAATAATTAATGAAATTTTAAAAAAATTAAATTTTCCTGTTTTTGTTAAGCCATCGAACTCTGGATCATCTCTTGGCATCTCCAAAGTCAAAAATGAATCAGAAATATTACAAGCATTAGAAAGGGCTCGGGCAATAGATCCAAGAATTTTAATAGAGGAAGGTTTAGAGGTAAGGGAGATTGAATGCGGAATAATTGGGAATTCAAAACTCTTAACCTCTGAGATAGGTGAGGTAACTTACGAAAGTGATTGGTATGATTACGATTCAAAATATCACTCAAATAATAAGATAATTATCCCAGCGGAAATAGACTCTAAAATCACAAAAGAAATTAAAGACATTGCTATTAAAAGTTGTAGAGCATTAAATATTTTCGGCTTTGCAAGAGTAGATTTCTTTATAGAAAAATATTCAAATAAAATTTTGCTAAATGAAATTAATACAATTCCTGGTTTTACAAAAAACAGTATGTTTCCAATGCTTTGGGAAGCTTCAGGTTTAAAAATTGAACAACTTGTGGCTAAACTAGTAGATATATCCTTAGATTTGTAATTTAAATCAAATGTTGCATGGACTACTTTGGTTACCATTACTTTTAATCTTCATTTTATTAACTGCACTTGGATGGTTAGAAAGAAGAAGGCAAAATCTTTTTAGAAGTTGGGCGAGTAATTCTGAACTGTGCAAGTTAGATAGTTCATGTGCAGCGTCATTAAAAGATGGGGAGTTAAAGTGGAGCGCATTTGAAGCTGGTAAATTTGAAGAAAAAGATTGTTTTATAATCAAGAAACTGGAATTAGTTGAATTAATGGCACTAACTTCAGGAGAAGCTCCTCTAACAACTGAATCTCAAGGTAAGTGCAGGTTGAGATTAGTAGGGGATGGGAAAGAGATGGATGTACCATTTTCAGATGCAGATCAAGCGAGAGAATGGATGGACCAACTAATGGAAAAAGCTCGATGTGATTTGTGAAAAACCAAAAAGGAATTAAAAATAGAAGCTTTTTTTTCCTAATTTCATTTTTATTTTTAACGAGCTTGTTAAGCATAAAAACTCTAAAAAGAGTTGAACCTCAGGACATTAGGATTTCTGGTGAAGAATTATTTTCACAGAATGATGTAGTAAATAATTCATCTTTAAAATTCCCGATCCGATTAATTTTTGTTAATACTAATTTATTAGAAAAAGAATTAAAACAAAATTTATCCCTCAAGAATGTTTCGGTAAACAGAGTATTATTTCCTTTTGGTTTGAAAGTGCATATTAATTCAAGAATTCCAATAGCTTACGGTGAGAGAATATTAAACGAAGAGAGGGTATTAGGCTTCATTGACAAAAATGGAATTTTTATAAATAAACAAAATGTGGATGAAAAAAGTTTGAATAAATTAACCATACAAGTTTTTGGATGGAAAGAAAAATTTAAAAAAATATTATCTGAAATTTTTATCGCTATAGAGGATTATGAATTAGAGATAATTAAAATAATTTTTTCATCCGATGGGTTTATAACTGTTGAAGAAAAAGATTTAAAAACAATATTTTTAGGATTTAATCCAAATTCAATCAACTATCAATTACAAATAATCAATAATCTTAAAAATGAATTTAAGAAAAGTAGCTTTTCAAAAAAAATAAATAATATTGATCTTACTAATCCAGATAAACCAAAAATAAAAGTGTTCAAACCCTAATATTTGAAAAAGGATTCTGAGTAATTTTTTTTAATTATTATAGTGTTGATATGGGTTTTGCATTCAAACAAAATATTTAATAAATAAATATTTATAGGATTTTCCTCAACAAATTCCTACAGATGAGCTCAGTAAGTTCATAATGCACCCAATACTAGTATTAGATTCCTATTAAGAGATGAGCTTCGGTAACAATCCAAACTTTGATCAATCGAGAGAAATCCTTCCAAGCCAAAGTGCCAAAATAGAAGTTATTGGTGTAGGAGGCGGTGGCAGTAATGCAGTCAATAGAATGATAAATAGTGATTTAGAACGTGTTTCATTTAGAGTCCTCAATACCGATGCACAAGCCCTACTGCAATCTTCTGCAGAAAGTAGAGTTCAACTTGGACAAAACCTCACTAGAGGTTTAGGTGCAGGGGGGAATCCAAGTATAGGGCAAAAAGCAGCCGAAGAATCCAAAGAAGAGCTTCAACAAGCTTTAGAGGGATCTGATCTAGTTTTTATAGCTGCTGGAATGGGCGGAGGAACTGGTACAGGAGCAGCACCAGTTGTCGCAGAAGTAGCCAAACAAAGTGGGGCTCTAACAGTAGGTATAGTAACCAAACCATTTTCTTTTGAAGGGAAAAGAAGAATGCGTCAAGCAGAGGAGGGGATCGCAAGACTAGCTGAAAACGTTGATACTCTTATTGTTATCCCAAATGACCGATTAAAAGACGTTATAGCAGGAGCTCCTCTTCAAGAAGCATTTAGGAATGCTGATGATGTTCTAAGGATGGGCGTCAAAGGCATTAGTGACATAATTACTTGCCCAGGATTAGTCAATGTTGATTTTGCAGACGTAAGATCAGTTATGACGGAAGCTGGCACTGCTCTTCTTGGAATAGGTATAGGTTCAGGAAGATCTAGAGCTATAGAGGCAGCACAGGCAGCAATGAATAGTCCTTTATTAGAAGCAGCTAGAATTGATGGAGCCAAAGGCTGCGTTATAAATATTACTGGTGGCAAAGACATGACTTTAGAAGACATGACCTCTGCATCTGAAATTATTTATGATGTTGTTGATCAAGAGGCAAATATTATTGTTGGTGCAGTGGTCGATGAGGCAATGGAAGGGGAGATACAAGTTACTGTAATTGCTACAGGATTTGAGACGACCCAACCCTTAAACCAGCAAAGAATAAAAAACAGATTATCTAATCAACCCTTATATAATTATTCCGACAATAAAGAATCAGGAGCCAGTATTCCTGAGTTTTTGAGATTAAGGCAAAATAAAAAAGATATAGGTTAAAAGGTAAAATAGAGTGACTCGGTTATCTCGCCTGCCTCAAGCATCCCTTGTGGCTGCTACCTTCCGGTCCTGACCAGGTTTAGGCGTTAAAACCGCGAAAGGCCGAGTCAAAATCATACTAGCAATTCTTGATTAAAAAAGATACATAAATTTATTATGTTACCTTCAGACCTAGTGAATTATAAAAAAAAATCTCGCAAAATTATTGCACTGACTGCATGGGACTCAATATCAGGATCTATCGCAGAACAAGCAAATGTTGATCTCGTACTAGTAGGAGATTCACTAGCAATGGTCTGCTTAGGATACAAATCGACATTGCCATTAACTTTAGAAAACATAATTTATCATACTAATGCTGTTTCAAGAGGATTTAAGAAGAAAATTGAGGAACAACCTTTAGTCGTTTCAGATATGCCTTTTCTGACTTACCAATGTGGTGAGGATAAAGCTGTTGAGTATGCAGGAAAAATCATTCAGAGCACTTATGCAAAAGCCGTAAAAGTAGAAGGAGCTGAACCAGAGATACAAAAAGTTATTTCTAGATTAATAAGAATGGGAATCCCTGTTATGGGTCATATAGGTCTTACACCACAAAGCTATCTAAATATTGGATTTAAAAAACAAGGAGAAAGCTTAGCAAGCCAAGAAAAAATCAAGAAAGAGGCTTCAATTCTTGAAGAATTAGGATGTTTTTCAATAGTTCTTGAACATATTCCTGATTTGCTTGCTAAAGAAATACAAAATTCTTTGAAAATTCCCATAATTGGTATCGGTGCAGGTAATAATTGTGATGGGCAAGTAAGAGTTACTGCAGATTTGTTAGGCCTCAATGATGATCAACCACCATTTTGCCAACCGATTATCCAAGGAAAGAAATTATTTGAGGATAAATTAAAAGAGTGGGTAGACTCTGAAAGACTTAGTTAATCTCATCCCACCACTTAAACATAGAGACAAGCACTTGATTACTAAGTTCCATACCATTAGGCTCACTTAAAAAGAATCTATTCCCCTTTCTTACTAGTAGTCCACTTTCAAGAAATCTTCCCCATTCTTCAACCAATTTTCTGAAGTTGCTTTCAAATTTTTTGCTTTCCCAGTTTTGTTCTTTAAACACTTCTTTGATATCTACACCCTCTTTGAGTCTTAATCCCAACATTATTTTCTCATCAAGTTCTTTATAAACAAACTTCTTATTAGTTAGGGATGAATCCAAATTAAATTCGTCTTGTCTAGTTACCCATTCTTTATATTCTTTACTAACTCTTGGTCGAGTAAACTTTTCCCCCCAAGGTGAACTAGTGGAACCTTGACCAAAACTCCACCAGCCTAAACCACTCCAATAAACTCTATTATGTCTCGACTGATGTCGCGGAAGGCAATAGTTTGAGATTTCATATCTTGAATACCCTGAGTTTTTTAAAATTAAATGGGTTGATTCACTATTCCTAAAAGCTTCTTCATCACTTGGGAGTTTTAATTTACCTAAACTAATTAATTTTTTAAAAACAGTGCCATTTTCAATATTTAAATCGTAAATAGATAGATGAGGTGGTGAAAATGTAATTGCTTTTTTTAAGTCATCTTGCCATTCTTTAAATCCACTTAGTGGCAAGTTTTGAATTAAGTCTAAACTCCAGCTTTTTATTAACCCTGAATCATATTCTCTCTTCAACCATAAACAAGATTTCTCTGCATCTTCTTTCAAATGACGCCTTCCCGACTTTTGAAGTATCTGATTATTAAAACTTTGTACTCCAAGACTAAATCTATTTATCCCAGCATTTATGAATCCGAAAAGATCATCTTGAGTAAAACTTGCTGGATCAACCTCCATAGTGATTTCAGCACCATAGTCAATTCCATAATTTTCTTTAAAAAGATCAACTAATTCTTTGATTTGGGCAGGATCTAAAATTGATGGTGTACCACCGCCTATATAAATTGTCGATAGAGGTGATTTATGCTTAATTGACAATATTTCTTTATATAAAAATTGCAAATACTCTTGAACTGTTTTGCTTCCATAACCTTTTAAAGTTTCAACTTCGTTTCCTAGTGGAATAACCGCAAAATCACAATAAAAACACCTTCTATGGCAAAAAGGAATGTGCACATAAGCACTTCTTGGAAACTTATTCATAATCTAAATTCATTTTTAAGCTCCAAAAAAGTATTAAGGATCGAAAAAAATAAAATCCTTATTTACTCAATTAATAAATCCTAGTAGATTATAGATATGACGGATATCTTAGTATTAATTTTATTTGTATTGTCTGGAGCTGCTTCAGGGTGGCTTGGTGTTGATTTATTGCCAGTAGACATACTCAAACAGGTATCTAATGTAGAAGGTTTTAGAATTGTTTTAGCAATAATTGGTTTATTTGTAGGATTAGCAGCTGGTTTTGTATTCCTTCAACTTAGAAAGACCTTTCTTGATCAAATAAGAACAATGCCTACGGACTTACTAATAAGTAGGTCTGTTGGATTAATTTTAGGATTACTTGTTGCGAATCTCCTACTAGCTCCAATTCTATTAATTCCCTTTCCTAGAGAGGTTTTTTTCGCAAAGCCATTAGCAGCTATATTAAGCAACATTTTCTTTGGTGTGCTTGGTTATAAGTTGGCAGATACCCATGGAAGGACATTATTGAGATTATTCAATCCAAATAACACTGATGCATATCTAGTAAATGAAGGAATTCTCCCTGCTGCAAGTCCAAAAATTCTAGATACTAGCGTAATTATTGATGGAAGAATCAATGGTTTATTAAGTTGCGGCTTATTGGAAGGGCAATTAATTGTTGCTCAAAGTGTAATTGATGAATTACAAACTTTAGCTGACTCAAGCAGTAATGAAAAAAGGTCGAAAGGCAGAAGAGGTCTCAAGTTATTAAAAGAATTAAGAGATTTATATGGGAGAAGACTTGTAATAAACCCAACAAAGTATGAAGGTAATGGGGTAGATGAAAAACTCCTTAAAATTACTGAGGATATGACAGGAACTTTAATTACGGCTGATTATAATCTTTCTCAGATAGCTGAAGTTAAAGAATTAAAAGTTATGAATTTGAGTGATTTGGTTATTGCTTTAAGGCCAGAAGTACAACCAGGAGAGTCACTTAATATAAAAATCGTGAGAGAGGGCAAAGAAAAAATGCAAGGTATTGGATATTTAGATGACGGCACAATGGTTGTTATTGATGAGGCAAAGAATTTTGTTGGGAGCAGATTAGATATTGTCATCACAGGAGCCTTACAAACTCCTACTGGAAGAATGGTCTTTGGAAAACTAATAAATAATCCTGAGTCAAACAAATCTTTTAAATCACCAGCGACACAGGGCTAAATCTAGCTAGAATCAGTTCAATCTTAATTTTGTGATACAAATGACTGTATCTGCTCCTTATTACGGCGAAAACACCGTTATGAGGACCCCACCCCCAGATCTCCCCTCTCTTTTACTGAAAGAGCGAATTGTTTATCTTGGTTTACCATTATTTTCTGATGATGATGCGAAAAGACAACTAGGAATGGATGTTACTGAGCTAATCATTGCTCAACTTCTTTATTTAGAGTTTGAAGATCCAGAAAAACCAATCTATTTCTATATCAATTCAACTGGGACAAGTTGGTACACTGGTGACGCAGTAGGTTTTGAAACAGAAGCTTTCGCTATCTGCGATACAATAAGCTACATTAAGCCTCCAGTACACACGATATGTATTGGACAAGCAATGGGGACTGCTGCAGTTATTCTTTCATCTGGCACTAAGGGACAAAGAGCCGCTCTTCCACATGCTTCTATTGTTTTGCATCAACCTATAAGCGGAGCAAGAGGTCAAGCAACCGATATCCAAATAAGAGCTGAGGAAGTTTTGAAAAATAAAAAATCAATGCTGGAGATATTATCTCGTAATACTGGAAAGACCATCGAAGAACTCTCAAAAGACTCTGACAGGATGAGTTATCTCAACCCACAAGAAGCCCTAGATTACGGAGTTATCGATAGAATACTCACAAGCCAAAAAGATCTACCAAATAAAATTTAACACTCACAAAACTATTTTAAAATCATGCCAATAGGAACTCCAAGCGTGCCTTACAGACTTCCAGGAAGTCAATACGAAAGATGGGTCGACATATATACAAGACTAGGTGTTGAAAGAATTCTTTTTCTTGGACAAGAAGTGAATGATGGTATTGCTAATAGCCTTGTTGCACAAATGCTTTATTTAGATTCTGATGATAATTCCAAACCTATCTATCTGTATATAAATAGCCCAGGAGGATCAGTAACTGCTGGCTTGGCAATTTATGACACTATTAAATACGTAAAAAGTGATGTAGTAACCATATGCGTAGGCCTCGCAGCCTCCATGGGAGCGTTTCTATTGGCCGCTGGCACAAAAGGTAAAAGAGTTGCTTTGCCCCACAGCAGAATAATGATTCATCAACCCTTAGGAGGGACATCTCAACGCCAAGCAAGTGATATTGAAATAGAAGCTAAGGAAATTTTAAGAATTAAAGATATGTTAAACATGTCTATGGCAGATATGACAGGCCAATCATTTGAAAAAATTGAAAAGGATACTGATAGAGATTATTTTCTAAGTGCGGAAGAAGCAAAAAATTATGGACTAATTGATAAAGTAATTTCACATCCAAGCGAAGCAAATCAGTCTTAAACTTTCTAAATTAATATTTTAATTTTAATTTTTTAAATTAATAATTTTTTTGGTTTATTGCCACCTTAATGTCTAAAATATTAATTATCAAATGCTAAGAAGCTACAACTAATGACCCAACTCTTTTACGACAACGATGCTGATCTAAGTCTTTTAAATAATAAAACAATAGCAATTATTGGATATGGATCACAAGGTCATGCACATGCCCTAAATCTTAAAGATAGCGGTATGGATGTGATTGTTGGATTATATAAAGGAAGTAAGTCTGAAAGCAAAGCTATTAGCGATGGCCTACAAGTCTTTAGCGTTTCTGAAGCTTGCGAAAAAGCAGACTGGATTATGATTCTCCTCCCCGATGAGTTTCAAAAAGATGTTTACCTTAAAGAAATAGAACCAAACTTAAAAGAAGGAAAGATACTAAGTTTTGCTCATGGCTTCAATATAAGATTCGGACTAATCAAGCCTCCTAGTTTTGTGGATGTTGTAATGATTGCCCCAAAAGGACCTGGACACACTGTTCGTTGGGAATATCAGAATGGTCAAGGAGTTCCAGCACTGTTTGCAGTTGAGCAGGATTCTTCCGGAAGTGCAAGATCATTGGCAATGGCTTACGCTAAAGGGATTGGCGGAACGAGAGCTGGGATTCTTGAAACAAACTTTAAAGAAGAAACAGAAACTGATTTATTTGGCGAACAAGCGGTTTTGTGCGGAGGATTATCAGAACTGGTTAAATTAGGATTCGAAACTCTTGTTGAGGCAGGTTATCAACCAGAACTTGCTTACTTCGAATGCTTACATGAAGTTAAACTTATTGTTGATTTAATGGTGAAGGGAGGCTTATCTCAAATGAGAGATTCTATTTCAAATACTGCAGAATATGGAGATTATGTAAGTGGTAAAAGACTTATCAATAGTGATACAAAGAAAGAAATGCAGAAAATTCTAAAAGATATTCAAGATGGAACTTTTGCTAAGAATTTTGTGGATGAATGCGAGAAGAACAAACCCTTAATGACAAAATCAAGAGAAGAGAACTCAAAACATGAAATTGAGAAAGTGGGTAAAGGTCTGCGCTCGATGTTCAGTTGGCTGAAATAAATTTATTTTTAATATTCCTTGGATCGATTGGTTTTGATTTGTTGATCGGCGATCCAAGATTTTTAATCCACCCTGTTCAAGTAATTGGCGTTTACATAAAAAAAATATCTGATTACCTAATAGATAATTTTGGAGAAAATAAAAATATATTGTTTTGGGGTGGTTTCTTCGTAGCTATATCGACTATTGGAATGAGTTTTGGTTTAGGGAAATTGATAGAACTAAGTTATGTGCAATCGAGAAATCATTTTTTTGTTGGATTGTTAATTTTTTTTGGGCTTTCAAGTTGTATTGCGACTAAGGGACTTATTTCAAGTGTGAAAGAGATTGCAGGGCTAATAGAACGCAAGGAAATTAATAACCAAAATAAGAAAATAATCAGAGAGAAGGTACAAAGAATAGTAAGTAGGGATGTGAGGTCATCTTCTATAAAACATCTCTTGAGATCAAGTACCGAAAGCCTTACCGAAAATTCTGTTGATGGAATATTTGGACCATTATTTTGGATTTTTATTGGAATTATTTTTATGAAGTATTCAATTTTTCTACCAGGACCTTTGTCACTTGGTTTTTCTTATAAAGCCATAAGTACTTTAGATTCAATGATAGGTTACAAATATGATTATTTTAGATATTTGGGTTTTTTCAGTGCAAAAATCGAAGATATTTTTACATTTGTCCCTTCAAGATTAGTTTTAATCACGTTACCTTTAGTTAGCTCCAAAGTTAATGAGTATGGATCAATCATAAAAAAAAGCTATCTTGATGGTAAAAAATACGATTCGCCTAATGCTGGGATTTCAGAAGCTATATTTGCCTATATTTCGGGTATTAAATTGGGAGGTAAAAGTAAATATAAAAATGAAATTATTGAAAAGCCAATTATTAATGAGACTGGAGATAATTGCACTGAAGAAAAAATCAAATTAATTTGTCAATTAATTACGAGATTACAATTTTTGTGGATAATAATTTTTGCCTTAATTTTTTTTATATTATCGAGTTTAATTTGATAATAAATTAGTTTAAAAATTATTAGAATAAATCTAAAACCAATGCAAGAAAAAGGCTCTCAAATAGAAAATCAAAATGATGATCTTACTAATACATCATCAACTGATAATGAATACTCAAAATGGGTAGACAATCAGGGTGATGAAGTTAAGAATGTTTTTGGATTCAATAGCAGTGCTGAGCTTGTAAATGGTAGAGCAGCAATGATCGGATTCTTAATGCTCATATTAACCGAGTTAGTTTTTAGCGGCAGACCTGTGACCTCTTCAATTTTTGGTATCAATTAAAAATGGAAGAAAAAAAATCTAATCCAATAAAAGCAATCCTATACATATCTGTGTGGGTAATAATTTGGGGAACATTAGGCTCTTTCATTGATTATCCTCTTTATAAAAATAAAATTTACTTAGAAGGAAGCATATATCAGTATCTTACTTTCGCAATTACAGCGATAATATCAATAATAAGTGCAAAGTTTTTTTATAAAAAATTTGATTTATAAAAATTTGTACCTAAATTTCTTAATAATTTTAGCTGGTTCTTTTTTGTCATTTGATTCGTAAAGTATCCACTGATGTGTCTCAGTATCATGATCGCAACCATAATTTCCAGATAGGTTATCGTAACTGGAAAGATATGAATGACAATTTTGGTCTGCCTCAAAAGCAGAGTCATATCCTGTTAGAAAATATATCAAAAATAGAACAGTTATTAACAAAAAAAATACTTGAAAAACTAAATTTACTACCCTCATAAGAATTTCTAAAATTTAAATATATCATTTAATAAAATCTTTCGATCTAAAAATATAGCTAACGTCCAACATTAAATACAAAGTCATGAAATTCTTGATTCTTTAAATACAGGATGACTAGCAATACTAAAATGATATTTAAGCCTATTACTATTGATCCAAAAATATTTATTTGTTTTTTGCCTGGCAAAGTGTAAGTAAATTTCTTGCCTTTAAGAAAACCAGCTAAGCCTTTTTTTTCTTTTATTTGAATATTTTGAGTATTATTCTTAACTTCATTATCAGAAAAACCTTTTACCATTACAAATTAAATAACAAATTTATAATATTCCAAAAAAATAAATTATTTTAATAATTAACAATTTTTAATCACATATGGAATCATTAATGAAATTTTCTTATTAGAGAAATTATTAAAAAAATAAGCTTCAATAATTTCCGTTTGCAGCCCCAATAAACTTGATTGACATTTGAATCTATTTTGGTCAAATACTACTAATTGAAGTTTTTCTATTTCAGAAACTAATTCTTTACATATTTGGGTTCGAGAATCTTTAAAACAATCATTAGATTGTTTTAAAATCTTAGACTTTGTTGGTAATGTTTCAGCCATAACAAAATTAGATACCAACAAAAATTTCAGGAATAAAATAGTTAAACATTTCATTACTTCTTAAGATCTCAAAATTTTGGATGCCTTATTAAGATTCTTTTTCATTAAGCTTATTGAATTTTATTCCATTTAAAAAAAAAAGATGCCCTAAAAGAGCACCTTGTTTTTAAAGGAAGAAATAGATTAAAAAGATTACCCTTGAACTCTATCCTTAAAAAGTTTACCTGCAGAGAATGTTGGAACTCTTTTAGCGGGTATTGCTATTTTTTCGCCTGTCTTAGGGTTTAATCCCTGTCTTGCAGAACGATCTCTTGGTTCAAAAGAACCAAATCCTAGTAAAGAGACTTTTTTGCCTTCCACTACTGAATCAACAATAGTTTCAATAGCTGCATCAACAACTAAAGAAACATCCGTTTTTGTGAGCTCTGTACGAGCTGCAACAAGATTTACTAAATCAGCTTTGTTCATTGAAATTTAAATTAAAGCTAAGGGTTAAAAAAAAAGATTTAAATCGAATTTTAAACCTCGAACTTTCACATCATATGGAGCAAATACAAATACGGCAACCGAAAATGCCGGCGGCGCAAAGCTTTATACAAATTTTAGGGAGATTTTTAGCAACATTATTTATTTTTTTTAACCGCATTTCTTCATTTATAAAAAATATCCTCTTCATTTAGAGAACAGCAAAAAGCATTGGTGGCAGTGGATTTAGCATTAAAAATCTAACTACATTTAGCAAAAGGGGGGGATGTCAAAGGGGGGTGAATTTAAGAATTTGAGCTATTTATTATGTTTTATTAATTTTCAGATATATTTCCTTCTCATCACATGAAAACACAATTTGTATTTTGAAATCAAGAAAAATCTGGTTTTCTTATTATTAAACTTTCTCTATAAATCGTTTTATGGACTGAGCAGATGGATGAAGAAATTGTAATTAATTAGAAAATTAATACTCTCCAAGATCTAATAAAGTTGATTAGTGAAGCCTTAAATTTGAGTTTTTTTTCAAATTTTGCATCTATTATTCAAATATCAGTAATTTAAATAAATTATCTAAATATTTAACTAATCAATGATAAAGAGAAAGTGATTCATCTCAATAAAGGTAAACCATTTCCTTTAGGGAGTTCTCTAACTTCACAAGGGGTTAATTTTTCCTTAATAGCCACAAATGCAGAATATGTAGAAATCTTATTGTTTGAGAACGAGGACTCTATTTCCCCAAAAAGCATATTCAAATTAGATCAGACTCATAATAAAGGTCCTTACTGGCATGCGGAAATAAAAAATCTAGATGAAGGTTGTATTTATGCTTTTAGAGTGAAACAAAAAAATAATGAAATTAATAATAACTTTGAAAAAAAAGTTTTACTTGATCCATGTTCAAGGGGTATTACCGGATGGGGAAGTTATAAAAGAGAAAATGCATTAAAAACGCAAGAAAATACTAATTCTTGTCTTAAAAGCGTTGTTTGCGATAGAAAATTATTTAATTTTAGGGATTATCCAAGACCGAAACATTCTTGGGAAGAAACAATTATTTATGAACTCCACATCAAATCTTTCACTGAATCAACTAATCAAGATGAAAGTTGTTTTAAGAAATTTTTAAAAAAAATTCCGTATCTCAAAGAACTGGGTATTACAACAATTGAATTACTTCCAATTTTTTGTTTTGACCCTACTGATGCCCCAAATGGTCTAAAAAATTTTTGGGGTTATAGTCCAATTAATTGGTTTACTCCGCATTTTGAATATCTTTCCAATGAATCCGCCGGAAAGAATAGAGAGGAATTTAGAAGATTTGTAGAGGAATGTCATAAAGCAGACATTGAGGTCATCTTAGATGTTGTATATAATCACACTTCCGAAGGTGATTCAAAAGGGCCCGCAATATCTTGGAAAGGTATAGATGAAAATCTTTATTACTTTATTGGAAAAGATAAAAATTATCAGGACGTCTCCGGATGTGGTAATACTATTGCAGCAAACAGAGGATTAGTTAGAAAACTAATAATTGAATCATTAAAATGTTGGGCGAGTGAATTAGGAGTTGATGGTTTTAGATTTGATTTAGGAATTGCCCTATCAAGAGGAGAAAATCTTTCACCGCTTGATAATCCTCCAATTTTTGAAGATATAGAATGTGAACCAGAACTTATCGATATCAAATTCATAAGTGAGCCATGGGATTGTGGCGGTTTATATAAATTAGGTGATTTCCCATCTAAGAATACTTTCACTTGGAATGGTCATTTTAGAGATGACTTGAGGAGATTTTGGAAGGGGGATAAAGATACAGCTTGGAATATGAGCGATAAAATAAAAGGGACGCCATCTATTTATAAAGAAGGTAACATTTTCCCAAAGTCGATAAATTTCATTACCTCACATGATGGATTCACTCTAAAAGACTTAGTAACTTTCAATAGAAAACATAATTTTGCCAATAGAGAACAAAATAGAGATGGAGATAACCATAACAATTCTTGGAATCATGGTATAGAGGGTCCAACCACGAACTTATTAATCAATGATTTAAGAAAAAGACAACAAAAAAATCTTATTCTTAGTTTACTTATCTCTAAAGGTGTTCCAATGATACTTATGGGTGATGAGATAGGAAGATCACAAGGCGGGAACAATAATTCTTGGTGCCAAAATAATTTATTGGGCTGGATGAATTGGGAACAAAGTCAACAAGATTTGGAATTATTAGAATATTTTAAATACGTCATAAAAATCCGAAAAAAACTAATAAACATATTCAATCCTTCATTCTTCCTTAGTAATCAAACTAATGAAAATATTCCAATATATCATTGGCATGGAACAAAGTTAGATAGCCCCGATTGGAGTAGTTGGTCCCACACAGTTGCCTTTAGCATTAACAAAGGCAATACTAATCCGCTGGTCTGGATAGGTTTAAATGCATATTCAAAAGGTATTGATTTCCCCTTGCCGAAATGTAAATATAATTGGTTAAAAGTTATTGACACTAGTATGTCTAAGATTTCTGAACCATTAACCATTAATGAAAAATCTGTTTCAATAAAGAGTAGAAGCTCTTTATTAATCATTTCAGAAGAAGTATTTGGGACAAAAAATAACTTATTCTAAAAGCGGGCGGCGGGAATCGAACCCGCATCTTCAGCTTGGAAGGCTGAGGTTTTACCACTAAACCACGCCCGCATTAAGTAATAGAATTACCATTGCAATAATACATTATCAAACAATCAACAAAGTAAAAAGATTGGAAAATTCACACTCGAAAAAAAATATTACTAGATCAACAACAAGATTAATGTTCTCTTATGGGCTAGGAGATGCAGGCACAGGTTTAGTCGCTACGCAATTTGGTTTTTTTCTCTTCAAATTCTTTATTTCTGCTGGTTTACCAGTAATAATTGCAGGTTCATTATTAATGTTAATAAAGATATGGGATGCAGTAAATGATCCGTTAATTGGATGGTTAAGTGATCGTACTAAATCAAAATGGGGACCAAGAATCCCTTGGATGGTAGCAGCATCTGTTCCTCTTGGTTTCTCTTTAGCTGCCATATGGTGGACACCCACTGGTTCCGTGCTAACCAAGACTATTTACTATGCCATAATTTCTATAATCGTAATGACTGCTTATACAAGTATTAATCTTCCTTTTGCAGCTCTATCTACTGAAATTTCTGAAAAAACAGCAATAAGAACAAGACTGAACGCATCTAGATTTACTGGCTCAATAATTGCTGGACTAACTGGTTTAATAATTGCTGGAGTTGTATTGGGTTCTGAAGGATCAGCAAATAATGAATATTTTTTAATGGGTAAAATAAGCGGATGTATTGCAGTTGCTGCAACATTAATTTCTTGTTGGGGATTGGCTCCATTCGCAAAAAAAGCAAGAAGGCCTTCAGGAAAAGTTGAAGCTATAACGCTTCAATTCAAAAGGATCTTCAGAAATAAAAAATTTCTAAAAGTTATTACGCTTTATATTCTCCTCTGGTGCGCCTTACAATTGATGCAAACAGTAGCATTGATCTATGTTGAGGATGTACTGAATGTACCAACATATGTTGCGAAGTGGATCCCAATACCTTTCCAAATTAGCGCTTTAGTGGGTTTACAAATATGGACCAGAGTATCAAATAAATTGAACAGGATTTCAGCATTAAACTATGGAGCGATTATGTGGATTATTTCATGTACAGCAGCTTTATTTTTACCTTCATTATCAAAAATTTCAGGAGCTGGAGATAGTTTATTCCTAAATGCCAGCAACATATTCCTGTTCATTCTTTTAATTTTCATAATCTGTCTTATTGGCATTGGAGCTTCAACCGCTTTTCTTATCCCATGGTCACTACTTCCTGATGCAATAGACGAAGACCCAGAGAAACCAGCAGGATTATATACTGCTTGGATGGTACTTATTCAGAAGATTGGTATCGCGTTTAGTGTTCAATTATTAGGATTTTTATTGTATTTATCAGGCTATCAATCATGCTTTGTTGATAAAGATGGCCTAAATATTATTGAACAATGCTACTCAGCACAGTTAACTATTAGATTATGTATTGGTTTTATACCCTCAATATTGGTAATAATTGGTCTTTTAATTATGAGGAAATGGGATCGAAAATTAATTACAAACTAATATAAAGATATGTATTACCTTAATTTTTCCAAAAGACTTCTAAGCAGCCTAGTTATTGGCGGGCAAGCAATTAATTTTATCTTTAAGGGTAAAATTTCCAAAAATGATCTCTTTGAGCAACTTATGGAGTCAGGTCCTGGCAGTTTGTTAATTGTATTAATTACAGGAATTGCCGCAGGTACAGTTTTTAATATTCAAGTTGCATCACAACTTACAAGTATGGGGGTTTCAAGTGAAATTGGAGGTTTATTAGCAGTAGGCATGGCAAGAGAAATGGCTCCTCTTCTAACTGCTACTTTAATGACTGGAAAGGTTGCAACTGCCTATGCTGCTCAACTGGGCACTATGAAAGTCACAGAACAAATTGAGGCAATAACCATGTTAAGGACCGAACCAGTCCAATATTTGGTAGTCCCAAGGTTACTATCGATGGTAATAATGTCTCCAATACAGTGTCTTTTGTTTTTATCTGTAGCTTTATGGAGTGGACAAATTTGGAGCACAATTTTTTATAAAGTTCCTCCAATAGTTTTTTGGACATCTGTAAGATCAGGCAATGTGAGTTTAACCAGTGCAGACTTAACTTCAATGTTAATAAAATCTGTAGTGTTCGGATTACTTATTTCAATCATTTCTTGTGGATATGGACTTACAACCAAAGGAGGTCCAAAAGAAGTTGGAACAAGTACAACAGGTGCGGTTGTAATGACTCTCGTTACTGTATCTTTAATGGATGTATTACTAACGCAAATTTTATTTGGATGATCCTATGTTTAATACTAAATCAAAAAAAGAGGAGCCAGTCATAATATCTCCTTCATTTCAGTTGCCAATCATTCTAATAGTTTTAAGTTTTATGCTTTTGTTTTTGAATATTGGTTCTTTGCCAACAATAGTTTTTGCTTCTTTTAGCTTTTTTTTATTACTTCAGTCATTCACCTTAAGAATAAAAATAACAAATGATGATTTTATCGTTTTACAATTAGGGAAAGAGATTAGAACTTTTCCATTCAAGAACTGGATATCATGGAAATTCTTTTTCCCTATAATCCCAGGTATTTTTTATTTTAGAGAAAAGTCCAGTCCTCATTTATTACCAATTTTATTTAATCCAAAGCAATTAAAAGATGAGCTCATAAAAAAAGTTGACTCCCTGGAAATTAAAAATTCTTAAAATTCAGACTTTGCCTAATCATCAAAATTATTTAAATGACCAATACAGAAATTTCCAACAATAATCCTGAAAAGGAATTAAAAATAGATAAGTCAATTTCAGATGATAAAACAAAACAAATTAGTAAGAAAAATACAACTCAAAATAAAAAAATTACACCGAAAAACGATAAATTAACTAAATCTTTTGATGAAATTTCTAATGAAATTTTTAGAGATCTCTTTTCAAAAAAAGATTCTTTAGTTAAAGAAATAAAAGAGTTAGAAACAAAAAAAAATGAAATAGAAAAAGATATTGAGTCTAATTTTAAAGGACAGTCAGATAATATTGCTAAAAGAGTTAAAGGCTTTCAAGAGTACTTAACTGGAGCTTTGCAGAATCTTTCACAAAACGTAGAGAAACTTGAATTAGTTTCTCAACCAATAATCGTAAAGCCTTCCCCCCTTGATGAGAAAAAACAAGACAATAGCACAAATAATGTAGTTAATGTTCCTGCTCTATCCGAGACATTTAAGCCAGATGAAGAGATTATAAAAAGTTGCTTTTCAAGTTTCACAGAACAACCCGACTTTTATGCAGAACCTTGGAAATTAAGACGGAGTCTTGATTCCTCAGATATAGAAATTATGGATGATTGGTTCTTTAACATGGGCGGGAGAGGTTCTCTTGAAAGTAGAGGATCTCGACAAAAAAATGCCTTGTTATCAGCTGGCTTAATATCTATTCTTGGCGAATTATATGGAGATCAATTTCAGACTCTTATTTTAGCTTCGCAGCCTGAACGATTAGGTGAATGGAGAAGAATTCTTCAAGATTCACTTGGTCTAACAAGGGATGACTTTGGACCTAATAGTGGGATTGTTCTGTTTGAAAGGCCTGAAGGTGTTATCGAAAGAGCTGATAGATTAGAAGCAGATGAAGAATTGCCATTTATTATCATTGATGCGGCAGAAACTTCCGTTGAAATTCCAATACTTCAATTCCCATTATGGGTTGCATTTGCTGGTTCAGATAATGAAATTTACGATGATCTTGAACTAAACTAAGGTTTATGAATATCTTAATAATTTTTACAAGTTATCTTTTAGGATCACTTCCGACAGGTTTTTTAATTGGAAAATATCTCAAAAATATAGATCTAAGAACTATGGGCTCTGGATCTACAGGTGCCACAAATGTCTTAAGAAATGTTGGGAAATGGCCAGCACTTTTTGTGTTTATCATTGACGTTGGGAAAGGCCTTATTGCAGTAAAAATTGCTCAACATTATACAGATCAAGGCTTAATAGAGGTAATAGCAGGGATATCCGCTATCGCAGGACATATTTGGCCAATATGGCTTAGAGGTAAAGGAGGGAAAGCTGTTGCTACTGGATTAGGTATGTTTTTAGCTCTTTCTTGGAAAGTTGGACTCGCATCTCTTGGTATTTTTTTAATAGTCCTAACAAAAACTAAATTTGTTTCTTTATCCAGTATTTCAGCTGCAATCTTACTTCCTATTTTTATGTTTTTTTACCTAGGTAAATTTATGCACTCATACTTTTTTATAAGTTTAATTGTGGCATTATTAGTAATCTGGAAACATAGAACAAACATATCAAGATTGCTTAAGGGAGAAGAATCCAAAATTAATCAGAATCAATAGATTTAAATATTTCTATTAGAGCTTTATTAGGATCTATAGCTTGTGAAATTGATCTACCAATGACTAACTTAGAAGCGCCATTATCTATAGCTTCATAGGGAGTCATAATTCTATTTTGATCATCTTTATTGTCAATATTTAATCTGATACCAGGTGTAATAAGTTCAAAATTATCCTTATAAATAGATCTCAACATTTTTACCTCCCAAGGGGAACAAACACATCCATCTAATCTGGCATCAAAAGACAACTTTGCAAGTCTCAATACATTTTCTTCAATTGAATTATTTCTATCAAGATCAGTTTGAAAATCTTTAAGAGAAAAGCTTGTTAAAACAGTTATCCCTACAACCAATGGAGGTTTCAAACTGACTGAGGTGGCTCCTTCTATAGATGCTTTTTTCGAATCCTTAAGAGCTTTTAAACCTGCTGAAGCATGAATAGAAATTATATCAACCCCTAATTTTGAAACTTGGAAACATGCTGCACGCATAGTATTAGGAATATCATGAAATTTTAAGTCTAAAAAAATTTTTTTATTTAAACCTTTTAATATTTCAATAACCCTTGGTCCTTCCCTAACAAAAAGTTCTAAACCAACTTTCACCCACTTAATATTAGGACATTTTTCCAAAAGTAATTTTGCTTGACTTAGATCTAATCCATCAATTGCCAATATTATTTTATCCTCCGAATTATGTCTATTATTCATCAATTTTCAGTTTTCAAACCTCTTAATTATTTTTTTTCCAATTTGCAAAATTTTTCCTTCCAAATCATTTTTTGAATTAAAAACTAAATCAGGATTTATTACTTTTTGACTATCAATTTTTACACCCCCACCTTTAATAGATCTTTTTGATTCGCTGCTAGATTTGAAAAGTTTTAGAGCACTTAATAAATAAAAAAACTTTACTGGAAAAACTACTTCTTTTAAAGAAATCTCTGGAATTTCTCCAACTTTTTCTTTGTGTCCAAGAAATAATTTTTCGCAGTTTGATTGCGCCTTTAATGCTTCTTCGGCGCCATGGAATAAAGTAGTAACTTCTAAAGCCATTCTTCTCTGTAATTCACGAGGATTTGAGTTTCCCAGAAAACTTAAATCTAATTCAGTAAGTAATTCAAAATAGGTGGGTATTATATTATCGGGTACTTTTTCTAATTTTGAATACATTGAAAGAGGATCTTCAGTTAAACCGACGGTGTTAAATTCAGATTTACTCATCTTTTTAATTCCATCTAAACCTGTCAAAATTGGGAGCAGAACACCAAATTGAGGGTCTTGTTTAAAATGCCTTTGAAGGTCTCTTCCTATTGCAATATTAAATTTCTGATCTGTGCCTCCAAGCTCAATATCTGATTGAACAACTACCGAATCGTAACCTTGTAATAGTGGATATAAGAATTCATGCAAAGCAATTGAGACTTGCGAACTGTACCTTTTATTAAATTCCTCCTTAGCGAGCATTTGACTAACTGTTGCACTCCCCATTAATTCAATTATCGAATTAAGATTTAATCCTTTTAACCATTCACTGTTATATCTAATTTCTATTCTATCTTTTGAATCAAAATCTAAAATAGATTCATTGGCTGGCTTTCCCATCCCTAGTTGGGTTAAGTATGTTTTTGCATTATCCTTAACTTGTTTTTCCGATAACTGAACTCTTGTTTTGTTTTTTCCGGTTGGATCTCCAATTTGAGCAGTAAAATCCCCAATAATTAAAACTGCAATATGTCCATTATCTTGGAATGCCCTAAGTTTTTTAAACAATATGCTGTGCCCAAGATGAATATCGGTTCCAGTTGGATCGATGCCGAGTTTAACCCTTAATTTTTTATTATTTTTTTTCGCATGGTCAATTATCTCCGAAAAGGTTTGATCTGTTCCCTTAATTGGGAAATATTCTTCTATTCCTCTTGACAGCCATGATGGCAATTTTAAATTATCTGTCATGAAGCTTTAACCGTTAACTTTAAGAAGTTTTATCAAGTTCATCCTTCATTCTTATTAAGGTTTTATTCATTTGATCGAACATTTGATCAGGAGTAATCCCAAATTGACTTAACTGTGTCTTTAATTGTTCTACTGTCATTTTTGCTTGAAAATCTTCAGACAATTCAAATCTCTTCATAAAAACCTTATAACGATCCATAAGAGATTCCATTTTTTTTATAAACATTTTTTTCCCTTCTCTGTCAAATTTTCCATAATCAGAGCCAAGTTTCATAAGTTCTTGGTAATCTGTAAAAAGCTTTTTAGCTTCTTCTTGAACGATGTCTGACTCAAAAAATCCCATACTAGTAAAACCCTTTATTTGCAATGCTTCTGATTGATTTTATATAGTTCAAAGTTTGAACTTTTAAATTTTGAGGCCTGATAATTGCTGACATTTCGCTATTAGGTTCAAAGGAAGTTCAAATTAAACAATTTAATTTCAATATAGTTTATTTTACAGTAAAAAAATATTTATTTAAATCATGCTTAGTTTTTTTGCAAGGCATTAACAATATCAACATTTCCATTGTCTTGCATTTACCCCAGCTTCTTTGTTTCCTAACTTTCTAGAAACTTTCCAATCTTTACATGCTTTTTTCCAATCCTTTGTTATCCAACTATAAGCATTACCTCTATACAAATGAAGTTCAGCAAGTGTAAGCATGTCAAAATCCCTTTCAATTTCGTATTTTTCAGATTCTTCTTGGCTTGGAGCAGTTGCAATCGCATTTGTGTAATGATTTATAGAATCTTTTAGAAATTGCTTAGCACCAATTCGGTCACCTTTCTTTTTGTAAGCAGAATATAAAATGTCAAAATTTGCATCGCCTAGATAACCGTGGGTTTCATATGTAATCCCTAAGGGAAATATTCTTTTAACTATTAAATTTTTTTCAGGTTTTTTATCTAAAAGTACTTGTTCAAAATTTGTTATCGAATCACGTGCATTGCTAATAGCCAAATCCATCTTATTTTTGTCAAATAATATGTAAGCATAATCAAGAAGTAAAGACCCTCTAACGAGATTCACATAAGTATCTTTTGGAGATAATTTATAAGCCTTCTCAATATCTTTTTTTGCTTGTGAGGCATTCCCTAATTCCCAGTACAAGAGATCTGCCCTAAGAGCATAAGCTGTAGCATATTGATTATCTATTTCGATAGCTTTATTAAAATCTTCCATTGCCTTTTCATTCTCAAGCAAGTCGTAGCTATAAATGATTCCTCTTGCTAAATAAGCCTCTTTCGATGAATTATTATCTTTAATAAAGGAATTAATCTTTTTCATTGCAGAAGATGTATCACCTGCTTCAAAGAAAATTAAAGCCTCATCATATTTAGAAACTACAGGTGAACTATTTTTATTTGTTTGGCCAGAAATACTTTTCACGCAACCCTCAAAGTCAGTTGCTTTCATGCACATCTCAGCAACTTTAGGATCAATATTTGCCTGAATTGCTGAAGGTAAAGCTATAAATGATAAAAATGGAATAATTAATCTTTTCATAAACAAAAAATTTTTAAAAATTATAAATTATCTAAGAATTTATATTCATAGAATTAATAAAAAAAAATATAAAATAAGAATGTACTGATGATATAATATTCAGCTTATGAAAAGTTTTTCATGGGTTCTTTAAGTTTTAAGTTATAAATATAAATTTTTTCTTACATTTTTTCCTACTCAAAGAATCCCATTTCTATTTTTTTACTTCGCAGATTAAGGCTCAATTACAAGATAACAAGAATCTTTTAAATTGATTAGAAGATTAATAAATTTTAGTTTATAAATAATTCTTTGATTTATATTTTTTCAGAATTAAATTTAGTAGACATCTTTCATAAATATTGGAAAAATCTAACGTAAACAATATTTCAAACCAAAATAGACAATTTGAATTATTTGGTTCAAATGTAAATACATCAATTAATTTTCAACACTCAAATAATCTAAAAATCAAAGGCGAAATCCTAACTGAATGGAGAGATAGAATATACAATCACCAATTCAAAATTTCAAAAGATACTCACAATAAAACTTTGCACCAAACAAGTCTTCCTATAAATACAATTTCCCATGAAAGAATAATTGATCCGTTTTCCTTGCAGCCATTGTCATTGAACTTTTGGAGAACCAATCAATATATACACAATGGGCCAGCCATGTATTTTGTAATTGACTCGATGGAGAGTTCTAAAATAATCCTTTATATAGGAGAAACAAATTCAGCAAATAAAAGATGGAAGGGAGAACATGACTGCAAGAATTACCTCATGAACTATAAAGAAGCCTTAGCTCATAACAAACTCTCAAGTCACCAAGATATTCGTTTCTTCTTAGATGTACCTAAAGAAGTAAAATTAAGACGTAAATTAGAACAACAACTGATATATTTATGGTTACCACCTTTTAATAAAGAAACTCGAGATAGGTGGGCAACTACTTTCACAAACAATTAAAAGTTACTTAAATCCATTTTACAAATGCAATTTTCCACATTCCAAAAAAATCTAGATAACTGGCGAGGTGCTTCATTAATTTTTGGAGTTTTAGAGGAAGAAATTGCAAGCCAACTTGAAAACATAAAATTTGTTATTGACCCAAAATTATTACTAAAAAAAGTTACTCAAAAAAAATTTAAAGGAGAAAAAGGAAAAACTTTAAGCTTTGAATTTTTAGATCAAAAATTAGAAACTTTATTCATAGTTGGTCTTGGCAAATCAAAAGACCTAAATAAAAGTGATATAGAAAACTCTATAGGAAATCTAGTTAGGAAAACTGTTGATAAAAATGAAAAAATCAGCATCTTGCTACCTTGGGAATTTATAAATTCACAACTAGAAATAAATCAACTAGCAGAGTCAGTCAGATTATCTGCTTATAAGGACAATAGATTCAATAAGAAAAAAGATGAAAAGAAAGTTCTTAAAGAAATAGAGTTTTTGAATTTGAAAAAATTTGAGAATGCTAGCTTTGAAGAGACAGCACAAATATGTGAAGGTGTAGAACTAGCAAGAAGACTTGTAGCCGCCCCTCCAAATAGCCTTACTCCTCAGGAAATGTCTATACAAGCTTCTCAAATAGCTAAAGATCATGGTTTGGGAGTAAAAATTTTAGAGGCAAAAGATTGTGAAGATTTAGGGATGGGTGCATATTTAGCTGTAGCAAAAGGATCTGATCTAGATCCAAAATTTATACATCTTACTTTAAAGTCAGACGGGCCTGTAAAAGAAAAGATTGCGCTTGTTGGGAAGGGTTTAACCTTTGATTCTGGAGGATACAATCTGAAAGTGGGAGCCTCTCAAATTGAAATGATGAAATATGATATGGGCGGAAGCGCTGCAGTTTTAGGAGCAGCAAAAGCACTTGGGGCAATAAAACCAAAGGGATTAGAAATTCATTTTATTGTGGCATCTTGCGAAAACATGATAAATGGATCTGCAGTACATCCTGGGGATGTAGTTAAAGCATCTAATGGTAAGACAATTGAAATAAATAACACTGATGCAGAGGGTAGACTCACATTAGCTGATGCTTTAACTTACGCATCAAATTTAAAACCGGATTCAATAATAGATCTCGCCACTTTAACAGGAGCTATTGTTGTTGCATTAGGGAATGATGTAGCTGGATTCTGGAGCAATAATGATGATCTAGCAAATGACCTAAAAGCTGCATCAGCCCAGTCTGGAGAAGAATTATGGCAAATGCCTTTACAAAAATCTTATAAAGAAGGTTTAAAGTCTCATATAGCTGACATGAAAAATACAGGTCCTAGAGCAGGTGGGTCAATAACTGCTGCTTTGTTTTTAGAGGAATTCTTTAATAAAGAGATTAAATGGGCTCATATTGATATTGCTGGGACTTGTTGGACTGATAAGAATAAGGGAATAAACCCATCAGGTGCAACCGGTTTTGGAGTTAAAACTCTCGTTCAATGGATTAAAAATAAATAACTATATTTAAAATCATTCAGTCCAAAGATTTATTGATCTAGCGTTATCCCCCCATAATTTATCCAACCTCTGATCTCTACCACATGAGTATCTATAGAACTTATATTTTAGTTCATTTTTCTCAGCAAAATCCTGATGATATTCTTCAGCCAACCAAAATTTACCTTTTGATTTTAGTTCTACAGATATTTTTTCTAATGGCACTCGCAATTCATTAGAGGCCGAAAGAATTGCATTTTTTGCATAACTTTCCTCAGTTTCATTTTTGAGAAAGATCACTGGCCTATAAGAATCTCCACGATCACAAAATTGACCCTTGCCGTCTAGAGGATCAATATTTCTAAAATAGAGCCTAAGTATCTCGGGTAAAGTTACCAATTGAGAATCATAGTCCACCAAAACCACTTCTTGATGTCCTTCATGATTTTCGTAGGTAGGATTTAGTAAACCTCCACCTGAATAGCCACTTTGTACAAAATTTATCCCCCTTAATGACTCTAGATCATGTTCTAAACACCAAAAACAACCTCCTGCAAGAATCAATTCCTCTGCAAAAGCGTTTACAGGGTTGATAAGCATTGAAAGAGCAATTATTAAAGGTAAAAAATATTTCATTTTTTTATTATAAAGTTCAAATAATAGAATTAATAATCTCTTTAGCAGCTCTCTGGACTACGCCCTCTTCACCTAATTCTTTTTTTAAAAAAGCATAACCTTTTTTTATTTTTATTTTTTCTGATTTCCCCTCAAGAATCCTACAAGATTTATAGAAGATTTTCTTTTCATTAAACTCATTCTGTACAAACTCAGGTATTATTAATTTATTAACTAACAAATTTACAGGGGAAATAAATCTTACTTTGAAATTGAGAATTTTTTTAGCGATAAAAGCAGTTACCCTACTGACTCTATAACCAACAATCTGCGGTATGCCATATAAAGCTAATTCCATATTAACTGTCCCAGATTTGCAAAAAGCAATTTTAGTGAGCGAATAAATATAAGGCTTTAATTTTGCACTATCTTTTTGAGAAATCACATGTCCTTTAACTTGATATTTCCTAAAGGCTTTTTTAAATATTTCATCAAAAGAACTCCTACAGGAGAGAATATAGACAACCAAGCTTGGATATTTTTGTTGTAATTTTTTAGCCGCTTTTATAAAAGTAGGTAATACATATCGTAATTCTTGAGGTCTTGATGCTGGCATCAAAAGCAGAATATTTTGATTAGAGCGAAGGTTAAGAATAGTTCTGGCATCCTTCTTTAGAGGAAGTTTTTTTGTCAAATCAATCATTGGATGTCCCACCCACAAAACATTTCCGCCCCTCTTTTTATAGAATGCTGCTTCTTTCTTGAAAATCGCGAAAATTTTATCAGAAAATTTTATTAGATTTGTTGTAGTGTTATTGCCAACTCTCCAAGCCCACTCTTGAGGAGCAATATAGTAAAAAATTGGAATTTTAGTTTTCGATCTTTTTAATTTTGTTCCAATTTTTATATTGGGGCCCATATAGTCAATAAGAATTAAGCAATCTGGAGGATATTTTTTTAATAATTTATAAAATCTTTTTTGAATTCTTATTGTTGGAAGAATAAGAGGTAAAGCCTCCCAAATTCCTATTGCACTAATTGATGTAGTATCTTGAAGAATCTTTACACCTTCTTTCTTCATCCTTTCCCCACCTAATCCGCAAATTTCTAAATCTATCGATTTTTTTTTAGATTCCTCTAATAATGCCTTTGATAACAAACTTCCGTGCAAATCTCCAGAGACTTCTCCAGTACTTATAAATATCTTTTTATTCATAAATTCACTATAGGCATTGGTCCTCGTCTTTCTTTAGATATTGACTCTTTTAAGAAATTACATAATTTTGTAGATGAAATATCTAATTCTCCTTTCATTACTTTTTCTAATGAATTTGAGATCGCATCATTAGATTTAAAAAGTAGATTCCAAGTATTTTGAAGTAATTTTAAGTCAAAATCTTTATTTTCCATTAAACCACTTCTCTTAATTCCAATCCTATTTAAACCTCTCAATCTTCCTGGATGCCCTTCGGCCAAGCAGAAAGGAGGTACATCTCTATCTACTCTAGTCATCCCTCCAATCATTGCTAAATATCCAATGTGTACAAACTGATGAATACCTAAACAACCGCCAATAATAGCTTTATCTTCAATCTTTACATGGCCGGCAACTTGAACGCTATTTGATAAAACTATCCTATTACCAAGTTCACAATTATGGCCGATATGAGTGTAAGCCATCAACAAATTATTATTTCCAATAATTGTTTTTTCGCCCTCATCAGTTGCCTTATTAATAGTTACACATTCTCTGAAAGTATTATTATCTCCAATAATTACTTCAGTATGGCCCCCTTTATATTTAAGATCCTGGGGATCGAGACCTATAAAAACACTTGGGAAAACTTTATTGTTAACACCAATTTGAGTTCTTCCTGAGATAACAGCGTTCGGGCCTATTTCGGTTCCTTTCCCGATAGTCACATCAGGACCGATAATAGCTCCTTGAGAGACAATAACCCCATCATGTAATTCGGCACTTGGATCAACGAAAGCATTTGGGTGCACTTTTACGCCACTAAATCTTGAGTTAAATTCATTAATTTTATGATCCATATCTCTAATCGACTAATGAAAACATTAATTCTCCAGCACAAACCAAATTCCCATCAACGTGCGCCTCACCTTTAACTTTCCCAAATCTTTGTCTTTTAATAGACAATAACTCACAAGAAATTATCAATTGATCTCCTGGCAAAACTGGTTTTCTGAATTTAACATTATTGATTCCAGCAAAGACGAAAAGTCCTTTAGGAAGATCAGGCATTTGCGTTACAATTATTCCACCTACTTGGGCCATTGATTCAACAATAAGAACCCCAGGCATCAAGGGTCTCTCAGGAAAATGTCCCTGAAATTGAGGCTCATTTATAGTTACATTTTTTACTGCAACTGCTTTCTCCCCAGGAATATGCTCTATGACTTTGTCCACAAGTGCGAAAGGATATCTGTGAGGTAACAAACCTAGTATCTGCTCAGAAGAAAGTTGATTATTTTCACTGGATAATTTCTTTTCCAAAACAATTAAAGATAAAGTTAGTTTTTTAGCGATGAGGCCAATAAAGCATTTAAAGAATGTGATCCTTTATAAACTAAAATTTGAGCCTTAGGTAACCCTACCAAAGCCAAGTCCCCAATTAGGTCTAAAATTTTATGTCTTATTGGTTCATTATCAAATCTTAATGGTGGATTAACCCATTTATCACCGTCACAAACAAGGGCATTTTCCAAACTTCCACCTTTTATTAATCCAAGTTCACTTAACTCTTGAAATTGATCTTTAAAACCAAATGTTCTAGCAGGAGCAATCATTTCAACAAAACTTTTTGGATTTAAATCAATCACAAAAGTTTGATTTCCTATTGCTTCATAGGCAAAACTTATGGTGGATATAATGGTAGTTTTTTCAGAAGGGGTTGCTGCTATAACAGAGCCTCCTTTATTTAAAATTATTGATTTATTAATCTCTCGAAAAAAATTATCTGGTCTAGGTGCCTTTTTTATTCCTGCTTCTTCAAAATCTCTAACCCACTGGATTGCTGATCCATCTAGAAGAGGAATCTCTTTCCCATCAACCTCAATATGTATATAACTCAACCCACACCCTGCCATTGAAGATAATAAATGTTCGATAGTATACAAATTTCTCCCACCTAATTTAACCGCCGTACAAAGCATCGTACTCCCAATTAAATCCTGAGTTAACTTAAAAATCTCATTAGGTTTATCCCTAAAAGAGACATAATATCCTTCTTTCTCATAGGAAGAAATTTTAACTCTTGTTTTTTCTCCACTATGTAGGCCTATACCCTCTCTGGAGATAACCCCAGCCAAGGTATAACAAGAGTCATAATTAGCAGGCCAAGAAAACACTTAAAACTTCCATCCAACTCCAAGTGTATATCTCCAATCTCCACTTAGGTCCTTGCTAGCAACATCTAATCTTAATGGACCTATTGGTGTTTTAACCCCAACTCCCCCTCCAAGAGAAAAACCAGAACCTGATTTTTGCAATAATTTACCGGGTTTCCCAGGAACTGCCTTTTGAGAGCCCAGATCACTTCCTCCGTCGATGAATAAAGCTCCTGATATCATTCGCCAAACAGGGAATCTATATTCTGCTGTGCCCTCAACAAAACTTCTACTTACAGCCAAATTACAAGATCCCCAACCTCTAACAGATGATGTTCCTCCCATACAAAATGCTTCGTAAGGAGGCAATTCCCCAAAAATAGTTCCCGCCTTCAATTGAAATCCAATAGCTTGAGGACAGTCTTCACTATTAGCATTACTAGACCTACATGCTTTCGTTAAATTTATTATTTTTGTTGGTATAAAAAATGAATATGTGGCTCTCATTCTATTAAAAGTTGGAGAGTTTTTCCCCATTGAAACAAATTGTTCGGTACCAACGCTAAATTTATTTCCTGAAGTTGGGTTGATGGAATTGTTCAAATTATTTCTAGAGGTACTTGCAATAACACTCACTAATGTATTTTCTTCAGGGCATGAACCATCATTTTGAGTAAATCCAATACAAATAATATCATTTATATTATTTCTGGTTGTGGTTGGCGTTCTGTCACCATAAGGTTTTTTGTTTCCAGCACCATCAATCATCTTTACTTTCTTAAAATTCATTCCTGCAAGGACTCTCCATTTAGCGACCTTAAATGGATCTCCACCATTTAATGGCCTTGAGAAAGAAAACCCACCTCCTGTTTTTTCTAAAACTATAGATGAAAAACTATCAGCACTTGATGGTGTTTGATCATCTACAGCATATATTTTCCCATTTTTTTCACTTTTAAATTCTTGTGGATAATCTCTACTTAAAAAAATATTTGTTCTAAAAGATGTTTTGTGTTTATCTCCTTTAATCCATGGATCAGATAAAGAAAAATTATAGGTAGTTGAATATTCTCCAAAATTTAGATTTAAATTTGTAGACCATGCTCTTCCTAGTGCATTTGTTTCCTGCAAACCAATTGATGCGAAGATTCCTGAACTATTGCTATAGCCAAGTCCACCTGTTAATGATCCTGTTCTTTGCTCACTCAAGTCTAAAAAAATTATGATTTGACCAGTATTTAAATTATCAGGGCCAAGAGAAACCTTTACATCATCAAATAATGATGTGGCATAGAGTCTACCGATATCAGCTTCTAAAATTTTTCTATTAAAAATAGTGCCAGGTTGTGTTTTTAATTCTCTCTTTATAACCCAGTCTTTTGTTTTTCCTTTTCTAGGTTTTCCATCAATAATAAATTCACCATCAGAATTTGGGAATCTTATTTTTACGTCAGATATAATGCCCTCAGAAACTTTTAATATTACTATTCCGTTCTCAGAGATTCTATCTGGACCACTAATTCTTGCTAAAGAATAACCTGCTTTTTCATAACGTTCTTTTATTATTTCTATCTTATTTTGTAATTCCTTTAGGTTAAGTGTTGTCCCATAATAATTTTTAAAAATATCGTCTACGTATTCATTGGAGACTATAGAGTTTATTGGTTCAAGTTCAACTTTCGTCAAAATTGGATTAGGCACTACATTTACTATTAGTCTCACGCCAAGTGGTCCATCTTGAGACTTTATTTTAACCCCAGAAAACCACCCACTAGCATATATTGCATTAAGGTCTTGATTTAAAATTCGATTATCCACAATACTTCCAGGCTTTATGCTCATGGAATCATATGCAGCTAATTCAAGTTTTCTACCCTCAGGATGATTTTCCCAACCTTCAATAATTATTTCTGAGATGAGAACATTACTTTCTTCCTCTTCTTCTTTACTAGCTACAAAGATATTTTTTAAACCTTCTAAAGATTGCGGAAATGATGTGGTCGATAAATTTGGTTTCTTATTAATTTTGTCAATAACTTCAACTTCTTTGTTTTCAAAAATATCTTCCTCTTTATCCTTCGTTGTTAATTGATTATTAGGTTCTTTAAAATCTTTTTTTACAGTTTCAATTTCTTTATCTTGATTAGATTCTCGATAACCAACCCATTTT
>CACBBI010000006.1 GCA_902537445.1 uncultured Prochlorococcus sp. | reverse complement strand
GAATTATCTCAAAATAATGTTTATGCAAAAGAGGTTGTAAATAGTTGGGCAAATGCAGAATGGTTCAAAAATAAAAAAGTTCTGGAGAAAGAGATTACTTGTTTAGTATTTAAAGTTGACGGTGAGACAAACACAGACGACTTATCTCCGGCTGTACATGCAACAACACGCCCGGATATTCCGATGCATGCATTAGCTATGTTGGAATTTAAAATACCTGATGGACTAAAGATTCTTGATAATTTAAAAAAACAAAATTTGCCGATAGCTTATGTTGGAGATGTTGTTGGAACAGGGAGTTCTAGAAAATCTGCTATTAATTCACTTATTTGGCATATAGGAGAAGATATTGCTTGTGTTCCAAACAAAAAAACAGGTGGCATAATAATTGGCAGCAAAATAGCCCCAATTTTTTTTAATACTGCACAAGATTCAGGAGCTTTACCTATAGAAGCTGACGTATCTCATATGAAAACAGGAGATATTATTAAAATATATCCTTATAAAGGCATTATTAAAAAAATTGAAAAAGATTCAAATACTGAAAAATTAATAAGCAAATTCGACTTGTTTCCATCAACTCTTACTGATGAAATTCAAGCTGGCGGAAGAATTAACCTTATGATTGGAAGATCTCTTACGGACAAAATTAGAAACAAATTAAATTATCAACCAAGTGAAATATTTACCAGACCACAAAATCCAAGCGAAAGTACTGCCGGCTTTACTCAAGCTCAAAAAATAGTAGGTAAAGCATGCGGTTTAGATGGAGTTAGGCCAGGAATGACCTGTGAGCCAATTATGACGACAGTTGGTAGTCAAGACACTACTGGCCCTATGACTAGAGATGAACTAAAAGAACTAGCTTGTTTAGGATTTACTGCAGATTTAGTGATGCAAAGTTTTTGTCATACAGCTGCATATCCTAAACCAGTAGATCTAGTTACCCATAAAGAATTACCTGATTTTATATCGCAAAGAGGTGGAGTAGCTCTTAAGCCTGGAGACGGCATAATTCATAGTTGGCTTAACAGAATGCTTCTCCCCGATACTGTTGGCACAGGTGGAGATAGTCATACAAGATTTCCTCTTGGCATTTCATTTCCTGGAGGGTCGGGCATTGTTGCCTTTGCCGCTGCAATAGGATCAATGCCATTAAATATGCCGGAATCTGTACTGGTTAAATTTAAGGGGGAATTATTACCAGGAATTACTCTGAGAGATTTAGTAAATGCAATCCCTCTATTTGCAATTAAAAAAGGACTGTTAACTGTTGAGAAAGAAAATAAGAAAAATATATTTAACGGTAAAATTATGGAAATTGAAGGATTACCAAACCTAAAACTTGAACAAGCGTTTGAACTTACTGATGCCACTGCAGAACGCTCATGCGCTGGTAGCACCATACTTTTATCCCAAGAAACTGTTCAAGAGTACTTAAGAAGCAATATTTGCCTGCTAGAAAAAATGATCGAGAGTAATTATGAAGATTCAAAATCGATTTCAAGAAGAATCAATGATATGAAAAATTGGTTAAAAAAACCATCATTAATTCAACCAGATTTAAACGCTCAGTACGAAGAAATCATTGAAATTGATTTAGCAAAAGTAACACAACCTATAGTTGCTTGCCCTAACGATCCAGATAATGTAAAAGAAATTACTGATGTTGCAAATACAAATATTGACGAGGTTTTTATAGGTTCTTGTATGACAAATATTGGTCATTACAGGGCAGCTGCGAAAGTTCTTGAAGGTGTACAAAATTTAAAATCTAAATTATGGATTTGTCCACCAACAAAAATGGATGAAGAAACTCTAAAAGCTGAAGGCTACTATAAAATATTCGAAGATTGTGGTGCAAGGTTAGAGTTACCAGGCTGTTCTTTATGTATGGGAAATCAAGCCAGAGTAGATGAAGGTTCCGTAGTATTTTCTACAAGTACAAGAAATTTTGACAATAGACTTGGCAAGAATGCTCAAGTCTTTTTAGGCAGCGCTGAATTAGCAGCAGTTTGCGCACTGCTTGGCAAAATCCCTGAAGTTGAAGAGTATCAGGATATTACTAAAAATAAAATTAATCCATATTCAGATGAGCTTTATCGCTATCTTCAATTTGATGAAATACACGATTTCAGCTTGACAAAGTAATCATGGACTATGCCAAACTTTATAAAAGATAATATTCAAAAAACAAGTAATAATTCTTCTCGTAGCATCAAAAAATTATTAAAACAAAGATCTTTAGTCGTTGCATTTTCGCTCTTATTAACAGGTTTAGGGGCCTCAATTACAAGCATATCTTTTAAAACTGGAATCTATTTTATTAATAATTGGAGATTGGCATTATTAGACCAATTCCCATCTATTGCGGTCTTACCTATTTTTGGCGCTCTAGGAGGAGCTATTGCAGGATATTTGATCAAAAATATAGCACCTGCTGCAAAAGGTTCAGGTGTGAGTCAAATAATGGGTTTCTTAAGACATAAAAAAGTTCCAATGAATTTAAAAGTAGGATTAGTAAAGCTCATATCAGGAATCATTGCTATTGGTAGTGGATTCCCTTTGGGGCCAGAAGGTCCATCAGTTCAAATGGGAGGATCAGTAGCTTGGCAAATGGCCAAGTGGCTCAAAGCTCCTACAGCTTTCAGAAGAGTAATAGTTGCAGCAGGTGGTGGTGCTGGAATAGCTGCAGTATTTAGCGCTCCATTAGGAGGGTTTGTCTATGCAATAGAAGAGTTATTAAACTCTGCTAGACCAGTAATTTTGCTATTAGTAGTAATTACAACTTTTATTGCAGATTCATCAGCTGATATTATTCAAGCCTTGGGTTTAGACCCTAAAGCAGGAGGCTTTGATTTTAACCTCGGATTTTTGATTCAAAAAGAATATGACCCATCAGTTTTTTTCTTACCTGTAGATTTTATTTACTTAATTTTACTAGGAATAATTATTGGGATATTTGCAGAATTATACAGCAGATATGTTTTGTTAATGCAAAATCTTGGGAAACAGTGGTATAAAAATAAATTTGTTTTAAAAATGAGTATCTGTGGACTTATTTTAGGAAGTATCTACTCTTGTTTACCCAGTACATTTCATAATTTAGATGAATTACAAAAAATAATAGCTGAACAAAATACAAGTATTGGAATTGCTTTATTAGCAGTTTTGGTACTATTTATCACGACAGGTTTAGCTGCAGCATCTGGAGCTCCTGGAGGATTATTCTATCCAATGCTTACTTTAGGAGGATCAATCGGACTAATAATGGGAAGCTGGGTAGAAATTGCGACAGGACATGCTCCAAGTACATACATTTTTGCAGGAATGGGAGCTTTCGTAGCTGGATGTTCGCGAACACCAATAACAGCAATGTTTTTAGCTTTTGCTTTAACAAAAAATTTATTAATAATGAAACCTGTCTTAATCAGCTGCATTGCCAGTTTTTTGATAGCAAGAGCTTTTAATGAAGAATCAATTTATGAAAGGCAAATACAAATAGAATTAGAAGACTAAGAAACTATCTTCAATCAAAAACAGCAGTTTTGCTGTTATAAACAAATACTTGATGATTTAGATGTAATCTAACAGCTCTTGCTAAAGCTATTCTTTCAATATCTCTTCCTTTTCTTATCAAATCATCAACTTCATCCCTATGACTTACATTAACTGTGCATTGCTCTATTATAGGGCCTTCATCAAGATCTTCAGTAACATAGTGAGCAGTAGCACCAATTAATTTAACACCTCTCTTCCATGCTCGATGATATGGTTGCCCACCCTTGAATGCAGGTAAGAAAGAATGATGAATATTTATTATTGAAGAAAACTTTTTTAAAAAAGAGTCACTCAAAATTTGCATATATTTGGCCAATACAACAAGATCAATTTCATAATCTTTTAATAAATTTAAAAATTGATCTTCAACAATAGATTTATCAGTATTAAAGGTATCAATATAGACAAATTTTGCATTAAAGTCATTTGCGATATTTTCAAGATCACAATGATTAGAAATTATTAACGGCACTTTCATTTTGAGTTCACCATTTCTTACTCTCCAAAGCAAATCAATCAAACAATGATTTTGTTTGCTCACAAAAATAGCAACATTTGGAATTTCATCAGAATAATTTACGTTAAATTTTCCATTAACTTCATCTGCAATTTTTTTAAATTCTTTATAGATTTCATCTCTATTAAAAGATGCATTTTTACTATTCCATTCAATTCGACTAAGAAACAAACCCGCATCTTGATCTGTATGATGATCAGAATGTTTTATGTTTCCACCGTAATTTGAAATCCAACTTGTAAGTAAACTTACAAGACCAGGACGATCGGGACAAACAATTTTGAATATAATTGAAGGATGTTCCAAAAAATCTTTAACTATTAAATCAAATAAGCAAGTATATCTAATATATCAATGAAAAGCTTAAAAGAAAATTTTCAAAAAGCACACATAGTTATTATTGGATCAGGGATTATTGGAAAATTTAACGCTTTAGAATTATCAGAATTAGGTTTCCAGATAACAATAATAGATCCAACTCAACCCCAAAATAGTAGCAACGCAGCTTTAGGCTTGCTAATGGGTAATATGTATCAAAAAAGAAGAGGTAGAAGTTGGGATCTCAGGAAACAAAGCATTGAATTATGGCCACAATGGATTACATTCTTGCAAAAATTTAATTATGACTTACATATCGAAAAACCATTAATACAACTAACTACTAATGAAGAAAAGTTCAAAAAAATAGAGAAATTTATTTATGAAAATAATGATCAAAACTTACGAATTTTAGAAAGAGACTCAATATTTATCAATAATATAAATAAAGCTTTCCAAACAAAAAATATAAAAGGAATGATTTCCCTCAAAGATGGAAGAATAAATGCTTTGTCGTTACTTCAAACATTAGATAAATATCTAAAACATAAAAAAGTAAATTATTTGCAAGGAGAAATAATGAAAATAAGGAAATCAAACAATCAATGGATTTCTACAACAAAAAATAATGAAAACATCAAATCTGACATGGTTATTTTGTGTAATTCACTTAAAGCAACTGATTTAATAGATGACCTATCTCACAACATCAAATTAAAACCTGTTTTAGGTCAAGCTATGGAAATTGAAATAAATGATGAAGAAGTTGATTTATTATCGCTCCCAAAACAATTCAATATAAATGGTAAAAATATAATTCCAAAATCAAAAAATAAGCTAATTATTGGATCAACAGACGAATATAGTACGAAGCCAGAAGAAAAAATATTCGAAAAACTCACAAATTTTCTTGACAAAAAACCAAATTGGCTCATGAAAGGAAAAATTTCTAAAAAATGGTACGGGATAAGGTCAAGACCAGATGGTGAGCCTTCACCAATAATGAAAAATCTTGAAGATGGACTAATTATATGTACAGGTTTTTATAAAAATGGGATTTTGCTGGCTCCAGCTTGTTCTAAATGGGTTGCAAATGAAATTAAAAATTACAGTTACTAATCTTTTGTTTCAGTAAAGTCTGCATCAATTACATCATCTCCACCTTTTTCGTTTGAATCACTCTGATCAGGACCGCCTGCTGCGCCAGGTGATGGGGGCTGGTTGCCTGGTTGCTGATAAACAGATGAACCAACTGCATAAAGTTCTTGCTGAAGTTCTTCAAGAAGTTTTTTCATTGATTCATAATCTTCTTTTGAAGTTGCTTCTTTTAAAGCATTACTTTTTTCTTCAACTTTAGACTTTGCTGCAGCATCAATTTTGTCTCCTAACTCACCAAGTTGCTTTTCTGTCTGATATACAAGTGTTTCAGCTTGATTTTTTAAATCAATTTTTTCTCTTTTTTCTTTATCTACAGATGCATTTGATTCAGCATCCTTTACCATTTTTTCTACTTCATTATCAGATAGAGTTGAAGCCCCAGTGATAGAAATACTTTGCTCTTTGCCACTTCCTTTATCTTTGGCAGTAACACTAAGAATACCATTTGCATCGATATCAAATGTAACTTCAATTTGCGGCACACCTCTTGGTGCTGAAGGTATACCATCCAATCTAAAGGTTCCTAAGCTTTTGTTATCAGAAGCCATTTCTCTTTCACCCTGTAAAACATGTATTTCAACATTTGTTTGACCGTCTACGGCAGTTGAATATGTTTCAGATTTCTTAGTAGGTACTGTAGTATTTCGATTTATCATTTTTGTCATTACTCCCCCTAAAGTCTCTACACCTAAAGAAAGTGGTGTAACGTCAAGCAACAATATATCTTTAACTTCTCCTGCTAAAACTCCTCCCTGAATTGCAGCTCCAACAGCTACTACCTCATCAGGATTAACAGTTTGATTTGGTTCTTTGCCAATTATTTTTTTAACTAAATCTAAAACAGCAGGTATTCTAGATGAGCCTCCCACCATAACAACTTCATCAATTTCACTAGTAGAAATTTTTGCATCACTTATAGCTCTCTCAACAGGGGTCTTACACCTATCAATTAAAGAAGCTGCTAATTCCTCAAACTTTGCTCTAGTAAGGTTTAAATCCAAATGTTTTGGCCCTTCGGGCGTCGCTGTAATAAAAGGTAAATTTATTTCACTTTGCGTAGCATTTGAGAGTTCTATTTTTGCTTTTTCTGCAGCTTCAGTCAATCTTTGCAAAGCTTGCTTATCTTGTCTGAGATCAATTCCCTCGTTTGATTTAAAAGTATTAGCTAAGTGATCTACGATGCATCGATCAAAATCATCACCACCTAAATGTGTATCTCCAGAAGTAGATAGAACTTCAGTTACTCCATCACCAGCTTCAATAACTGAGACATCAAATGTGCCTCCACCTAAATCAAAAACAAGAATTTTTTCATTTTCTTTATCCAAACCATATGCTAAAGCCGCAGCAGTTGGTTCATTAACAATTCTGAGTACTTCTAAACCTGCAATCTTTCCAGCATCTTTAGTAGCCTGTCTTTGGGAATCATTAAAATAAGCTGGAACTGTAATTACAGCCTGTGTAACTTTGTCACCAAGATATTTGCCCGCATCATCTGCTAACTTTCTTAAAACTTGAGAACTTACCTCTTCAGGAGAAAACTGCTTATCCAAGATAGGACATTTTAATTTGACACTAGAACCAGATTTTTCAACAGAATAACTAACTTCTTTAGATTCTTCATTAACTTCATCAACCCTTCTACCTACAAAACGTTTTGCAGAATAAAAAGTATTTTCAGGGTTCATTACAGCTTGTCTTTTTGCTATTTGTCCAACAAGTTGATCTTGATTTTTTGTATATGCAACAACTGATGGAGTAGTTCTGAAACCCTCGGCATTTGCTATTACAGTAGGTTTACCACCTTCCATGACAGCAACACAACTATTAGTTGTTCCTAAATCAATTCCTACAACCTTACCCATGGGTAAATTCTCTATATTTGTTATTCTCCATAATCGGTCATCGTCGTCATTATTGTTACTCAAAGACGGGGTGTGGTTCCCGAACAGATCAGTATTTTTAAGGAAAAAATTCTAAACATGATTTCAAGCAAGACATCCTTCATAGCATTAATTGGTAATCCAATAAGCCATTCTTTATCGCCAATTATGCAAAATGCTGCCTTTCAATATTTAGGCTTAGATTTAATCTATATTGCTATACCCTGTAAAGATGAAGATCTAGAATTAGTTCTGAATTCTTTTAAGAAGATTAATTGCAAAGGTTTAAACATTACAATTCCACACAAAGAAAAAGTATTTAACCTTTGTAGTGAAATCTCACCTATTGCTAACAAACTTAAAGCAATAAATACCCTGAAATTAAATTCTGAAAAAGAATGGAGCGCAACTAATACTGATGTAGATGGATTTATTTATCCATTAAAAAATTTAAACTTAGCCAAGAAAAAATCAATGATTCTTGGCTCAGGAGGTGCAGCAAGATCTGTTATTCAAGGTTTAATAAATTTAAATCTTTCAACAATTTCAGTAATATCGCGTAACAAATCATCACTAGATGAATTAATAAAAAACTTTGATAATCAAATTCAACTGCAGGGTGTATTAAATTCTGATGATCAAGCCCAAATTTTAATTCGGGAAGCAGATTTGATTGTAAATACAACACCAGTAGGGATGAAAACAACTAGATATGAAAATAATTTATTGCCATATGGCGAAACTTTTTGGAGATGTCTTAACTCAAAAACGATTGTTTATGATTTAATCTATAATCCTGCTCCAACTCCTTTATTAAAATTTAGTGCCAAAAAAGGATGCATGACTATAGATGGTTTGGAAATGCTTGTTGCTCAAGGAATGAAATCAGTATCATTTTGGACAGATGGTTTAGAAGTACCTTTTCATGTAATGAATGACGCACTAAAAAAATATCTTTAAAAATGACCCTATTTTTAAGAAATTGCCTCTCATAATGTATCGTTAATAATGAACAGACGCTCATCACACCAATTTATGAGCCAAAGACCTCGTCTGAAACCATGAACGATCAACAATCTTATTACGAAACCATGTATATCCTCCGCCCAGATATTGCGGAAGATGAAGTAACCAATCACATTGATAAATACAATAAGCTCTTAGAAGAATTTGGCGGTACCATTCTTGATAGTCAAATGAGAGGCAAAAGAAGATTAGCCTATCAAATAGCAAAACATAGAGAAGGTATTTACGTGCAACTTAGTCATCAAGGTGATGGTCAACATATTTTCAAAATTGAAAAAGCAATGAGACTAAGTGATGATGTTATTAGATACATGACCGTTAAACAAGAAGGTCCTTTGCCAACCCCAAGACCTTCTAACAAGAATACATCTCAATCAGAGAACAAAGATAATCCAGATGCCAAAGTTAAATCTAAAGAAAAACAACCAGTAGCAAGTGCAGATACTTCAACTTCGGGAAAAGATGATGCTGAAAATACAGAATCTTAAATATTAATCTTTTGTTTTTGCATTTAACTCAGCCCATATTTTATTAGACATACCCCACATATAAATAAAACCCTCTGCTAAAGAATGATTAAAGACATCATCTTTGCTATAAGTTGCCAAATCTTCCCTGTAAAGTGAATTATTTTCCGACATTCTCCCAATGACTATTGCGTTCCCCTTATAAAGTCTAATCTTTACTCTTCCATTAACTGAAGTTTGAGTCGATGATATAAATACATCTAAACTTTCTTTAAGAGGTCCAAACCAAAAACCTTGATAGACTAATTGACCCCATTTTTTTTCCACTATTCCTTTAAAATCGACAACATCTGGGTTTAATGTTATGCTCTCTAATTCTTTGTGGGCTTTGATTAAAAGTGAGAGGCCAGGTGTTTCGTAAATCTCTCTACTTTTAATTCCTACTACTCGATCTTCAATCATATCTATTCTCCCAAAACCGTGTTTACCTGCAAGATCATTAGCTTTTTGAATAATCTCTAGTGGAGTTAAAAATTCATCATTAATTCCAACTGGAAAACCATTTTTAAAGATAATTTCTATATCTTGATGGGAATCAGGTGAATTATGAATTGATGATGTCATCGAAAATATATCCTCAGGTGCTTCTTGCATTGGGTCTTCTAGTATGCCCGCTTCAATACTCCTTCCAAGTAAGTTAACGTCTATTGAATATGGTGATTTTTTTGATACTGGTGTAGGTATACCAAATTTTTCTCCATACACTATCGCCTCTTCTCTACTCATATTCCACTCCCTTGCAGGAGTGATTATTTTTAAATCAGGGCCTAAAGCATGAATTGCCAAATCAAACCGAACTTGATCATTCCCTTTACCAGTACATCCATGAGCTACTGCATCGGCATTTATCTCTCTAGCAATACTCACAAGATTTTCAGCAATTAAAGGCCTGGCAAGAGCGGTAGATAAAGGGTATTTATCTAAATATAATGCGTTTGCTCTAATGGCTGGAAAAGCGTATCTCTCGACAAAACTATTAACTAAATTGCCAACGATTGACTTAGATGCCCCAGAATTTAAAGCTTTTTGCCTAATAAGTTCTAAATCCTCGCCTTGTCCGAGATCTGCTACAAAAGTAACCACTTCTGAAATTCCATATTCATTCTTTAAATATGGAATACAGACGCTCGTATCTACCCCACCAGAATAAGCTAATACAACTTTTTTTATCTTCTGCATCTAAATTTGCTCCATAAAATTTAAATTTTTGTCGTAATTAAGAATTTGAAAACTTATTAAAAACTAATATTATTGTAACTAAAAGAGCTGGACCAAAAACTAGTAACAAGAGAAGAAAGTTATTAATTATTAAAACATTGGGGTATAAGTATCCAATAAGTTTAAATAATCCAGCTAGCAACAATGACAATAGCCAAATAAAAAAGTATTTTAAATTTGCTTTATCAAACAAAGTTTTTCGTGTGCATCATTATGTATTATCGTATATATAGAACATAACCTTTAATGGATTCAAATAAATTAAAACTTAGATTGGACATCATTTCTGAAGTCAATCCTGCTTTAACTTGCTACCACAGAGATGATCCAGCTCCTGTGTTGCCATTAAGAGAGGAACCTGATCTGCTATCATGGCTCGAAAATACAGGTAGACTTGTTGCAGAAAAAGATGGAGATTCACAAGAGATTAGTACAATAGAAGAAGAAGAACTTTCAGCACTTATGGGAGAAAAAGAAGATTATAAAACTGACGAAGATCCTTCATTAGAAGATGATTGGGAAGATTAAAAAGTTTAACTTTGAATCTTTATTAATAATAAATACTTTTGCGGTAATAGTTACCTCCTACTTTTTTAACAATTTTATTTTTACAGGAGTTTACATATTATTCTTCTTTATTTCTATTTTCACAACGAAAAACGGTCTAAAGATCATCAAAAAATTTAATCTACTTCAAAATATTAGGAGTGAAGGTCCAGCTAATCACTTTAAAAAAAGTGATACACCAACAATGGGGGGGATTTTTATGATAATCCCTTTTTTAATTTTTCTTTTGATAATAACCATAAATTCAGGTTCTATAAAATTATTTCTTTTATTACTTGCTATTTTTGGTTTCTTTATTACAGGATTTTTAGATGATTATTTAAGCATAAAGAAAAAAGAGAATACAGGTTTAAAAACAGAGGAAAAATTTGCCCTTCAAAGTATCATTTCAATAATCTTTATATTTTTAGCCTATAAAAAAAATTTAATAGATCCATTCATTATAGTATCTGACTCTTGGGGAATAAATATTAATATTTTCATATTGCCAATTTCTTTTTTAGTACTTGTTGGCATAAGTAATTCCGTAAATTTGACTGATGGATTAGATGGATTAGCAGCTGGTTGCAGTGGGGTTGTCTTTTATGGATTAGGAACAGAAATATTAATGAAGGAACAGCAAGAGCTTTTTATTTTTAGTATTTTATGTTATTCAATGTCCGGCATATGCTTAGGATTTCTCAAATACAATAGATATCCTGCAAAAATATTTATGGGTGATACAGGATCTTTAACTATTGGTGCAATTCTTGGTTCTATAGCGTTATTAACTAATAGCGTTTTTACCTTATTTATTTTCGCAGGAATATTTATTATTGAATCATTCTCAGTACTGATTCAAGTAGGGTTTTTTAAAATTACAAAAAAATTATTTCACAAAGGAAAACGCATATTTTTAATGGCTCCACTGCACCACCATTTTGAACTTAAAGGAGTTAAAGAACAAAGAATAGTTGGAAATTTTTGGAAAATCAACATTTTACTTATAATTTTAGGTATAGTTTTAAAAATCATTCTTTAGAAAATTTGTTATGAGTTTTTTTACATGGAAAGATAATGGATTAACAAGTGACTGCTCAAGTCTTGATGCAATGGCATCAAGATTTGAAGAAACTGCTAACTTAATGAAAAAACTATCTAAGAAAGGTTTCAAACTAAAGAAAACTCATAACAATCAACTTATTCTTCACCCTGATCCCAAAGTATTTGATCAATGGGGTTTTATAAGTGAAGAAGTTCCTTTTAAACAACTTTGTTTAATGTCAGATGAAGAATAACTATTTGAAGTTGAAAATTTTTCAGTAAGTACTGATAAATAATTGCGTACATGAGTGTTCCAACTAAAGTGCCTATTTACACCCTCAATTCCATTTCTGCTCCATAATTTCCACTGATTATTATTTGAAATTCCTTTTTCAAGAATAACTTTCAACTTATTAATATCAGTAACATCTACTAGAAGTCCATTTTCACATTTTGAACGAATTTCTTTTGGCCCTCCATCATTTGTGGATATTATTGGTAATCCACATGAAGAAGCTTCAAGAAGAGTTAAACCAAAAGGCTCTGTTAAAGCTGGATTTACAAATACACCACCTCTGCTAGCAGCCCACCTATATAAAGCAGGAATCTGATTTGGAAGATGTTTTTTTGGATAAGCTACCTTTCCATACAAATTATATTTATCAATTGTTTCAAAAATTTTATGAAATACATCTTTTTGTTGAGCATCAAGTTTTGAAGTACTGTCTCGACAACCCAAAATTAAAATCAAATTAGTTTTTCTTTTTAATTTTTCAGATCTTCCATATGCCTCTATCAAAGAGGGAATATTTTTTCTTCGTACAGCTCTAGAAATAGTCAAAAATGGAGGTTTAGAAGAATCCTTTAGAAAAGGTTTCATCATATTTTCAATTTCGGCTGTCTCGGTTGTGGAGTGAATATGGTGAAATTTATTATGATCTACACCTGGAGGAATAACTTTAGCTTTGTGAGATGAAAAGGAAGAATATTGAGAATATTGATAAACTGACTCTTGTTTAGTGCTTGTAACAACAATATCTGCAGACTTCAATGCTTTTTCTTCTGCCTCAATTCTTTTACTTATAGAATAAAGCTTTTCTATTTGATTAGTTTTTAAACCAGTATCAAGCAATTTCCTTTTTTTCTCTCTTCCTAAAGAATGACCAGTAAAAATAAGAGGAACGTTTAAGGATCTACTTAGCTTAACTCCTACATATCCAGCATCTGCATAATGTGCATGAATGAAATTAGGCTTTTTGTTTTTTTTATAATAAGAAATTAACCTTTCAGTTAAATGATCTAAATAGGGCCAAAGCAATTCCTTTCTTAAATATTTATTAGGTCCAAATTTGAATCTTAAAATTCTAACTCCAGGTTCTACAAATTCTTCTTCTTGAGAATACTCAACGTCAACTTTAGGGTCTTTTATTAAACGAGTAACTAAATCTACTTGATCAACTTCTGAAGTATTAGCCAAACTTTTAATTAACTCTAAAACGTATTGTGTTTGACCTCCAGTATCTGCATCTCTACCTAACTCAAGATTTTTAGAACGTATAAGACCATGTAAATGTAAATGTAAAAATTTCAACCTCATCCAGCAAATCCTCCGATCAACGGCCTTTAATACAAATAAGCTGAATTTTCTAAGGAAATATTAAGAAAGCATTATGATTTTAAAAATTTTTTAATACAAAAGTTTTAAAAAAGCATTTATAGACTTGTTTTATGCCCCTCTAAAAAAGAATTTCGTTTTGCTGAAATAATTAAAATACAAAGAAATACAACAATGATTTTCTTATTTTAGAACCTTTTTAAGATATTTTGCTGTATGACTTATAGGATTTTTAGCTACATCCTCAGGAATACCTTCCGCAATGATTTCTCCGCCTTTATCCCCTCCATCAGGTCCTAAATCGATAATCCAATCTGAACATCTAATAACATCTAAATTATGTTCAATGACAATTACTGAATTACCTTTATCTACCAAACGTTGTATCACATCCATTAATTTATGAACATCATAAAAACTTAACCCTGTAGTTGGTTCATCAATCAAATATAAAGTTTTTCCAGTAGCCCTTTTTGACAATTCCGTAGCTAACTTAACTCTTTGAGCCTCTCCACCAGATAATGTAGGTGCTGGTTGGCCTAATTTGACATATCCTAAGCCGACATCCACCAATGTAGATAATCTATCAGCAGCTTGAGGTATTGCAGAGAAAGTTTCTGCAGCTTGTTCAACAGTCATCTCTAAAACATCAGATATATTGAAACCTTTATATTTGACTTGAAGAGTTTCCCTATTAAAACGAGCTCCTTTACATACTTCACATTGAACATAAACATCAGGTAAAAAATTCATTTCAATAACATTGACTCCTTGGCCTTTACAAGCTTCGCATCTTCCTCCTTTCACGTTAAAGCTAAATTGACCAGCCTGATAACCTCTCGCTTTTGCTTCTACTGTGGCAGTAAATATCTGCCTTATAGGATCAAAAGCACCGGTATATGTAGCAGGATTTGATCTTGGAGTTCTCCCTATTGGAGATTGATCAATAACGATAACTTTATCAATTGCCTTTATACCCTTTAACTCTTTTACACCTTGAGGAAAAGGAACTTTTAATCCTAGAGAATGACACAATGCAGGATGAAGTAGTTCATTTATCAAAGTGCTCTTACCACTTCCACTAACACCAGTTACAGAAACTAATCTTCCTAAAGGAAATTCCACAGAAATATTTTTTAAATTATTTTTAGAGCAATTATTTAAAATTAAACTTTTTTTTACAGATGATCTACGTTCTTTTGGAGTAGGAATAGACTTCCTACCACTGAGATAAGCTCCAGTTAATGACTTTTCTGAATTTAAGACATCTTGATAAGATCCTTTAGCAATAATTTCCCCGCCATAAACACCTGCCCCTGGACCAATATCTACTAAATAATCTGCGGATTTCATAGTATCTTCATCATGTTCAACCACAACCAAAGTATTTCCCAAGTCTCTTAAGCTTTTTAATGTTTCTAATAATCTGTCATTGTCTCTCTGATGCAAACCAATACTAGGTTCATCTAATACATATAAAACACCAGTAAGACCTGCACCTATTTGTGTAGCCAATCTGATACGCTGAGCCTCACCGCCAGACAAAGTCATAGCTGGTCTATCTAGAGTCAAATAATCTAAACCTACATTAATTAAAAACTTCAAACGTAAACGAATCTCTTTTAAAACCAATTCACCTATCTGCTTTTGTTTTTCTGATAAAGATATATTTTCCTTCTTTGACTTACCTAAACCCATTATACGCTCTACGTGATTTAGGGTTTCAGAAACACTTATAGAAGTTAAGTCAGTAATGTTGTATGGACCAAGTTTAACGGCCAAAGCCTCAGGTCTTAATCTTTTTCCAGAACATGTCTTACAGGGAACTAATTCAAGATACTTTTCTAATTTTTGTTTAACTGATTCTCCATTGGCTTCATTCAATTGCCTTTCTAATATTGGCAAAATCCCCTCAAAAGGTCTTTCAAAACCACTAGAAGTTTTAAAACGACTATCAGCTTGAATTAATATTGGTTTATCTGATCCCAAAAGTAGAACTTGTTTTTGCAAATCACTTAAATCTTTCCAAGGGGTTTTTAATTCAAAACCATAAGCTTGTCCTACAGAATAAAGTAATGAGAAATAATAAGTATTATCTTTTTCACTCCAAGGAGCTATTGCAGCATAAACAGGCAATGTTTTATCAGGTATAACTCTATCCGCAGTAAATTTTTTTAAATAACCAATCCCATGACAATCTGGACAAGCACCATACGGGCTATTAAAAGAAAATAATCTAGGAGACAGTTCTTCAACAATAGAGCCATGTACAGGACATGCATAATTTTCTGAGTAAAGTTTTTCTCTCTCTAAATTAGAAGGTAAATTTTCTCCTTTTTTTGGAACAACTTCTACTATTGCTAAGCCATCGCCTCTTTTGAGACAAGTTTGTAGAGAATCATTTAATCTTTCTTGTATTCCTTCTCTTGCAATTAATCTATCAACTACTACCTCAATATTATGAATTTGATTTTTATCTAATTCAATACTATCAGCAAGTTCTCTTACCTCTCCGTTGATTCTTACCCTAGCAAATCCTTCAGCAGCTAGTCCACTTATTAATTTCGTATGTGTCCCTTTCTTACCTCTTACAACAGGAGCCAACAATTGGTACCTTGTTCCTTCTGGTAAAAGAAGAATTTGATCCACCATTTCATCAATTGTTTGAGGCGCAATTGGAATCCCGCAGTGGTGACAATGCGGCTCACCAGCACGACCAAACAATAATCTTAAATAATCTTGTATCTCTGTTACTGTTCCAACTGTTGATCGAGGATTATGACTTGTAGATTTTTGATCAATTGAAATAGCAGGTGATAAACCTTCAATATTGTCAACATCTGGTTTATCTACTTGACCCAAAAATTGCCTTGCGTACGCCGAAAGACTCTCAACATATCTTCTTTGCCCTTCAGCAAAAATAGTGTCAAAGGCTAGAGAACTTTTACCACTTCCACTCACACCTGTAAAAACTATAAATTTATTCCTAGGTAGAGAAAGATCAATATTTTTTAAATTATGCTGACGAGCTCCCCTAATATTGATTGAGTTATATTCTCCAAAACTACTATCAACTTTATTAACCATGTTTAAATCTTATTTATGATTTAAAAAAGCTATTATAGTAGAATTTTTTCTATTTTACGCAGCTGGGCGATCAAGAAGTTTAGAAGCATATTCGTTTACTTCGCAAGAACCTCCACCTATAAGTTCTATTAGTTCATTTTTTCTCTGATTTTTTGTAGTTAATTTTGCAATTGAAGTATAAGTTATTCCATTAATTACGTTTTTATTAACTTTGAAATGAGCTAATCCCCTAGCAGCCAAGAATGGCTGATGTGTAATGCATAAAACTTGTTGATTTTTAGAAATTTCTTTTATGAGCTTAACTAAAGAAAATAGAGATTTACCACTTAAACCACTATCAATTTCATCTAAAAAGAAAGTATTGGGTTTTTTAGAAATACTAGATTTAATAGCCAACAAGAATCTTGACATTTCTCCACCAGAAATAACATTTGATAATGGAGCAAGCGTCTGATCAGGATTAGCTGAAAACAAAAAATTTATATCATCAATTCCATCTCCAGAAGGCTTGGATTCAGAAAATTGAATTGAAAAATTTGCATTTTCTAAACCTAGATTGCTTAAAATCGACATTACTGAATTTTGTAACTGTTTAGCAATTTTTTTTCTTTCAGTAGATTGAATAATAAATAAAGAATTTAAATTACTTTGTAAATTCTCAATTTGAGCTTTAATCCTGCAAATCTCATTATCTTGATCATTTTGTTGAACATAGGTCTTTAGTTGATCGCGCTTTTCAATTAATTGAGGTAATTCTAATGAAAAAGTTCTCTCTAAGTTTTTTAAAAAAAATAGTCTTTTTTGTATTTCTGGAAGATTATATTCATAATTTTCAATTTCCTGCAAATATGAGTTTAGATCAAAAATTAAATCTTCAACATCAGCATGGATATTTAATAACTTCTCTCTAAATTTTTGAATCTTTAAATCGAAATCTGCTGCTTTATTTAAAATTTTTATTGAATGATTTAACAAAAATGTTACTGACGGTTCATCATGACTGAAATTATTTAAGTTATCTAATGATGATTTAATTGAATTATTAATTGCTAGATTATTTACAAGTTTATTTTCTAATAACTCTAATTCTAAAATTTCTTCACTGGAATTTAAATCAGCTTCTTCTAAACTCTTCAACATGTGTTTAATTGCTAAGTTTTTTTCTTCTTGATTCCTTGAAAGTTCTATTTTTTCATCCATTAATCCTTTTAGAACGTTAGTTTCTCCCCATATACTTTTAATCCTTTCGCTGGTATCTCTTGATTCTTGGGAACTTAAGTCATCAATAATTAATCTTCTCTTATCTAAAGAATCAAAGATAAAAGTATCAGATTGACCTGCAAAATCTATTAAAAATCGTCCAAGTTTTTCTAATAATTGTCTATTAATTGATAAATCATTAAGGCTATATTTGGATAAGATTTTATTATTTTTTTTATAAGATTTTCTTTTAATTTGTAGTTCTGAAGAAGTTATTTCAAAACCATTACTAATTAACCAATTATTAATTTGAGAAGAAGAAGAAAATATCGCCTCAATAACGCAAAAATCTTTTCCTGGACGTATTAAATGTTTTAAAGGTATATTAGATCCACCAAATAAAGCATTTAAAGAATCCAAAATTAATGATTTTCCTGAACCTGAATCCCCAGTTATGATATTCAAACCTTTTTCGAAATTAATTTCTATAATTTCTATTAAGGCAAAATTTTCTATTTTTAATTGTATTAACATGATAAATCTTCCATATAAAAAAATTAACTTCTTTTTTAAAAAAATAAAGGTTTTAAATATATAAAGTTATGAAAGAAGATTTTACTGATTTTATTGAGGTATCTGGACTCTTAAATTATGATCCAGATACAATTTCTAAAATTTATAAAAAAAATCCTAAAAGACTTTTAAAAAGACTTTGGCAAACACTCATACCTATTTTTGCTTACATTTTTTCAGTGGGATGGGATAAATTAACTGGAAGATTGAAAAATGAAAAACAAGCAAGATTTAGAGCAAGAGAATTAACAAATTTGTTGGTAGAACTAGGACCTGCATTTGTTAAAGCAGGCCAAGCTTTATCAACAAGACCAGATATAATCCCGGGGATTCTTCTAGAAGAATTATCTGAATTGCAAGATCAACTCCCAGGGTTTGATGGTAATAAAGCTATGGAATTAATAGAAGAAGATTTAGGATACAAAATAAATGAGATTTTTTTAGAAATAGATAAAGAACCAATTTCCGCTGCTTCTTTAGGACAAGTGCATAAAGCTAAATTAAAAAATAAAGAGATCGTTGCAATAAAAGTACAACGGCCAGGTTTAAGAGAACAAATAACCTTAGATCTTTACATAGTAAGGAATATTGCTTATTGGCTAAAAAATAATATCGGATTAATCAGAAGCGATCTAGTTGCTTTGATTGATGAATTAGGTAAGAGAGTTTTTGAAGAGATGGATTATCTAAACGAAGCTGCAAATGCAGAAAAATTTAGAGATATGCATAAACATAACAAAATGATTGCCGTACCAAAAATTTATAAAGAAATAACTTCAAGAAGAGTTTTAGCAATGGAATGGATAGACGGCACAAAATTAACAAATTTGGAAGAGGTAAAAAAATTAGGAATCAATCCTGATGTAATGATTGATATAGGGGTGCAATGCAGTTTAGAACAACTTTTAGAACATGGTTTTTTTCATGCAGACCCACATCCAGGTAATTTATTAGCCTTAAAGGATGGAAGACTATGTTATCTAGATTTTGGAATGATGAGCGAGGTTTCCAGAGAATCTAGATCAGGATTAATTCAAGCAGTAGTTCACTTAGTAAATAAAAACTTCGATAAATTGTCTCAAGATTTCGTTAAATTAGGATTTTTATCAGAGGAAGTTAATTTAGAACCCATTGTTCCAGCATTTCAAGATGTTTTCATCAACGCCGTTGAACAAGGAGTTTCGAAAATGGATTTTAAGAGCGTTACAGACGATATGTCTGGTGTGATGTATAAATTCCCTTTCAGACTACCCCCGTATTATGCACTTATAATTAGGTCATTGCTTACATTAGAAGGAATAGCTTTAAGCGTAGATTCTAACTTCAAAATATTAGGCGCAGCTTATCCATATTTTGCAAGAAGATTAATGGAAGACCCTGATCCGCAATTAAGGGAAAGCCTCAAAGAAATGCTTTTTGATAATAAAAAATTTAAATGGGACCGTTTAGAAGATCTGCTTTCTAATGCTGCAAAACAAACAAATCTCGATTTAGAAAAACTTTTAGATGAAGTTATAAATCTTCTCTTTTCTCCAAATGGAGGATTTCTTAGAAATGAGATAGTTGAAGGTTTAACAAATCAGATAGATATACTTAATCTAAAAATATTGAAAAGTTTGAATAACTATCTTCCACGATCAATTAAATTAAACACTACTTACGAAAATAACAACTTAAGTGACCTTATAATGTATGTAGAACCATTGAGAAATTTTTTAGAGATTTTACAATCAGTACCTGGTTATTCAATTGAGATTTTTCTAAAAAGGGTTCCCAGACTTCTAAATGAGCCCTATACAAAAGAAATGGGTATAAAAATTGCAAAAAAAGTAACTGAAAAAGGAGTAGTAAGACTTGTTAAAATTGCCGCTGGTGCAAATATCTAAATGAAGTTTAGTAAATTTTTAATATTTAAAATATTTTTTATTTTAGTAATTTCTCCATTATTTATTAATGTTCCAAAAGCTAATGCTGCAGAAGAAATTAAAATCACATACAGCATATTTTCTAGAACAATTAAAGTAGATTCTTTAAAAACTTTTGCTACACAAGGTAAATCAACAAAAAAATTAAAGAGAATTTTGAAAGCAACTGGGTCTCCCGATAAAGAAATTAGAGCATTTTTAAATAAAGATTTTGATATTCCTATTACCATTGCAAGCAAACTAGTATATTCTGAAATAGGAAATGTTTTTTTAACAAGACTTTCATCTATTATCCACGCACCCAGAGCAACTGATGAAAGAACAGGCGTGTTAGCTCTTAGAGCAAGCATAATTCAAGGAATTAAAATAGGTAATGGAAAAATAAATCTAATAAATTTTTTTGAAGGATATCCAACTAAAACTGTAATTTTAGATGTCAGCGCTTTGAGCAAAGTAATGAATAAAGTAGAATCGATTTCAGAATTATTAACCTTTTTCACCAATTCTCCTCTAGAAAAAATCAAAACAAATTAACAAACATGGTGTTATTAAATAAAATCAAAAATAAACTGGGTATTAATTACAGAAAAAAAAGATGGCCAGGTCTAATAGAAGCTTATAAACAATATCTCCCAGTTACAAAAAAAACTCCAATTATTTCGCTCAACGAAGGAAATACACCATTAATTCTAAGCGAGTCAATTAGCGACTTAATTGGAAATGGAACAAAAGTTTTTTTAAAATATGATGGTCTTAATCCAACAGGATCTTTTAAAGATCGTGGTATGACTATGGCAATTAGCAAGGCAAAAGAAGAAGGCCGCGAAGCAGTAATTTGTGCAAGTACTGGAAACACTTCTGCTGCTGCTGCTGCATATGCTTCGAGAGGAGGATTGAAACCTTATGTTTTAATCCCAGAAGGATTTGTTGCACAAGGAAAGCTTGCGCAAGCACTAATGTATGGCGCCGAGATAATATCTATTAATGGAAACTTTGATAAGGCTCTTGAAATTGTTAGAGATTTATCCTCGGAACATCCTATAGAACTTGTTAATTCTGTTAATCCATATCGAATACAAGGACAAAAGACGGCAGCTTTTGAAATAGTTGATGACTTAGGTGATGCTCCTGATTGGCTTTGTATTCCAATGGGTAATGCAGGAAATATAACTGCTTATTGGATGGGGTTTAAAGAATATACAAAAATAAAAAGAAATTTGAAATTACCAATTATGATGGGTTTTCAATCCGAAGGCTCTGCTCCATTAGTAAAAAATATAATAGTTAAAGATCCAGAAACAATTGCTACTGCAATAAGAATTGGGAATCCTGTAAATAGAGAAAAAGCAAAAAAAGTAAAAAAAGAAAGTAAAGGACACTTTCAATCAGTTACAGATGAAGAAATAATCAATGCTTATAAAATCCTTGCCCAAGAGGGAATTTTTTGTGAACCTGCTAGTGCAGCATCAGTTGCTGGGATGATTAAAAATAAAAATAGAATTCAAAAAGAATCGACTATTGTTTGTGTTCTTACTGGAAATGGCTTAAAAGATCCTGATTGCGCAATAAAAAACAATGATGCTATTTTCAGGAAAAATATTGAACCTTCATTAAAAAATATAACTAAAATCTTAGGATATTAAGATCAAAAAAAATAGTGTCTGTGGAAATCAATTATAAATAAACATGAATTGTTGAAAAATTCATAATAAGTAATCCTATTTGTTGAATAAATTTAAATTTTTTGAATAAAGTAAAAATTATTCAACACATAAAAAATTTTTTCCACATTTTCTAATTTTCGTAAAGTATACAGACAAGCTATTTGAGTTAAGAATTCCACAGTTTCCACAAACACTACTACTACTAAATTTTTTATTTTATTATTTATTTATATATTAGAAAAAAGTAAAAAATTAATTTATTGAATTTAATTAACGGAAAAAGTATATTGTATTTGTAAAAGTTCCAAATTCCGATGGAAATTATTTGTAATCAAAATGAATTAAATAATGCTATACAACTAGTGAGCAAAGCAGTTGCCTCAAGACCAACGCATCCAATTCTTGCAAATATACTTTTAACAGCTGATGAAGGAACTAATAAGATTAGCATGACAGGCTTTGACCTTAATTTAGGAATTCAAACCTCTTTTGATGGAACTGTTAAAAATAGTGGAGCTATTACTATACCTTCAAAACTTTTATCTGAAATAGTAAACAAATTACCTAATGAAACTCCTGTTTCTTTAGAAGTTGATGGGAATTCAGATAATATTTTAATAAAAAGTGACAGAGGTTCTTATAACCTTAAAGGTATTCCCTCTGATGAATATCCTAATTTGCCATTTGTTGAAAGTGGTACTTCTTTGAATATTGATCCTAGTTCTTTTTTAAAAGCTTTAAAGTCTACAATTTTTGCTAGTAGTAATGATGACTCAAAGCAATTACTTACAGGTGTCAACTTTACTTTTAAACCAAATTATTTAGAGTCTGCTTCTACAGATGGTCATAGATTGGCCGTCGCTTTAATTGGTAATGAAGAACATATCGAACATAAAGAAAACTTATCTTCAAATGATGGTAATTTGTCAGTAACTATTCCAACTAGATCATTAAGGGAAATTGAAAAACTAGTATCTTTGAGAAGCTCTGAGAATTCAATAAAACTTTTCTATGATAAAGGACAAGTAGTATTTATTTCTTCTAGTCAAATAATTACGACAAGAACCCTTGAAGGAACTTATCCTAACTATTCACAATTAATTCCTGATACTTTTTCTAAAATTCTAAATTTCAATACAAAAAAATTAACTGATGCACTTGAAAGAATTGCTGTTTTAGCTGATCAGCAAAGTAGTGTTGTAAAGATTAAATTAGATAATAAAGATTTAGCTTCTATCAGTGCAGATGCCCAAGATATTGGAAATGCAAATGAATCAATACCGGTTTCTTACTCTGGAGAAGATTTTGATATTGCATTTAACGTTAGATATCTTTTAGAAGGTTTAAAAGTTATTGCTTCTGAAAATGTACTTTTAAAGTGTAATATTGCAACTACTCCAGCTGTTTTTGTACCAGATGATAATCTTAATTCTTTTACTTATTTAGTTATGCCTGTCCAGGTTCGTTCTTAATTTGAAATTACCTAAAGAAATTTTATTGAGTGAATTACTAAATTATTGTGTTAAGGGGAATATGGTCCTTAATTACGGAAATGGTGAAAATGTTTGGATGCATCCTCCAGTTCATCGAATTTTAGGATGGTACTCTCGCCCTTCAAATTTTGATTTAAAAAGAAATGTTTGGCGATTAAATCAAATTTCTCAAATAATAGATAATGAAATATATGTCAAAGGTGATCCAGCTATTTCTGATTTAGCAACTTTAAATAGGTTTCCAACTTTAATAGAAGCTAATCTTATAAATGTAAATGGATCAAAAATAGGAGTTATTGCTGATTTTTTATTTGACATGAAAACGGGTAAGATTATTTATTACTTGGTTTCTAGATCTAATCCTAAAATTCCAGGTTCAAGTAGATGGAAATTAAATATTGAAAATATTAATGACCAACAACCTGGATTAGTATTTTGTGAAATTAATTCTTTAGATGACTTATCTTTAATAAAATCAAGTATTAAGAATGAATTTATGCAAAAAGGAAAAAAAATTTTTGATCGATTTGATGATATGAAAAATATTGCTTCTAATAGATTAGAGGATTGGCTTGAAGAAGATGAAGATATTAGCCAAAACTTAGATTTTAAACAAAAAAGTTTTTATAATGAAGATACAATATCCATGCCGTTTAGTGAAAAAAGAGAAGATGACCCCTGGATATAAATAATGATAAATAAAGAAAATCATGATCTTTATGATCTTAATGAGGCACTGAAAGTTGAAAATTTAACACTTAATGATTATGAAGAAATTTGCAAAAGATTAAAGAGAAAACCTAATAGAACGGAATTAGGCATGTTTGGTGTTATGTGGTCTGAACATTGTTGTTATAGAAATTCAAAACCTTTACTATCAAAATTTCCCACTAAAGGTAAAAATGTTTTAGTTGGACCTGGAGAAAATGCTGGCGTTATTGATGTTGGAAATAATCAAAAACTTGTTTTTAAAATAGAAAGTCATAATCATCCTTCTGCTATTGAGCCCTTTCAGGGTGCTGCAACAGGAGTAGGAGGGATTTTAAGAGATATATTTACGATGGGTGCAAGGCCAATTGCAGTATTGAATTCATTGAGATTCGGAAACCTTGATAAATCATCAAATGTTGATTTACTGCGAGGTGTTGTATCCGGTATTGCACATTACGGGAATTGTGTCGGTGTACCGACTGTTGGAGGTGAAATTGACTTTGATGATAGTTATTCCGGAAATCCTTTAGTGAATGTTATGGCTTTAGGACTTTTAGAGACTAATGAAATCGTTTGTTCTGGAGCTAAAAATATAGGATCACCAGTATTATATGTTGGTAATACTACTGGCAGAGATGGAGTTGGTGGTGCTAGTTTTGCCAGTTCAGAATTAACTACTACCTCATTAGATGATAGACCAGCAGTTCAGGTAGGTGACCCATTTATCGAGAAAAGTCTTATTGAAGCCTGTTTGGATGCTTTCAAAACAGGAGATGTAATTGCAGCTCAAGATATGGGTGCTGCAGGTTTAACATGCAGTAGTGCAGAAATGGCTGCAAATGGAAAATTAGGCATATCTATTGATTTAGATTTGGTTCCTTCTAGAGAAGATGATATGTCTCCCTACCAATATTTATTATCTGAATCCCAAGAGAGAATGTTGTTTGTCGTTAAAAAAGAAAAAATTAAAGATCTTATTGAAAAATTTAATAAGTGGGGATTATATGCCAATGTAATTGGTCAAGTTATAGAAAAAAATGAGGTAATTATTTCTCATAAAGGTAAAATTGTTGCTCAAATACCTACTTCTGCCTTGTCTGATGATACCCCTGTAAATTTTCACAATGTGATTAATAATCCACCTGATAATTTTTTAAAGAAATGGGAATGGAAAGAAAGTGATTTACCAGAAATTTATGACCAAAAAATATTTTCATTGAAAGAAAATAAGATTTTTTCTTATTCAGAAATCATCTTAAAACTACTTTCTAATCCCTCAATAGCTTCTAAAAGATGGATTTTTAGACAATATGACTCTCAAGTACAGGCAAATACAGTTTTTAAACCTGGAAAATCAGATGCAGCCGTAATAAGACTAAGGGAACAAATTAAAAAAAATAAAAGTAAACTATTTTCTGGAGTTGCGGCTTCAGTTGATTGTAATAGTAGATGGGTTGCTCTTGATCCTTTTAGAGGAACTATCGCCGCTGTTGCAGAATCCGCTCGAAATGTTAGTTGTGTTGGGGCTGAACCAGTAGCAATTACAAATAATTTAAATTTTTCTTCTCCGGAGAATGAAGTAGGATATTGGCAACTCTCATCTTCATGTAATGCAATTGCTGAAGCCTGTAAAGCATTGGAAACTCCTGTGACAGGAGGTAATGTTTCTTTATACAATGAATCTAAAAATAAAGATAATGTAATAACTCCTATCAATCCTACACCAGTTATTGGAATGGTTGGAAAGATAGATAATGTCGAAAAAGCTATAAGTAGTGAATGGAAAAATATTGATGATCAAATTTGGTTAATAGGTTCTAATAAATCAGATTTAACAATTGCAGCTAGTTCTTATTTGGAATATTTTCATGGACAAATCACAGGTCGGCCTCCAAAAATAGATTTGCTTGATGAAAAGTTTTGTCAGAGTTTTTTAAGAAATGCTATTTCAAAAAGTTTTGTAGTTTCTTCTCATGATATCAGCGATGGCGGTTTAGCTATAGCTTTAGCAGAGTCTTGTATTTTGTCAGAAAAAGGCGCAACGATAGAATTAAAGAATGATCTAAATAGAGATGATAATTTATTGTTTGCAGAAGGAGGTTCTAGAATTATTTTTTCAATTAGCAAAATGAAACAAAATGAATGGCTTAATTATTTAAAACAAAATCAAAAAAATTTGCCTTCAAGTGTTTATGTAAAAAAAATAGGGTATGTATCTAATGAAACGCTTAAGATAAAAATTCAAGATAAAATTATCTGCAATATTAGGGTTGAGGAATTATCCGAAAAATTTAATAATAGTATTTCAGGTTACTTTTAAATAAATATGAAAAACATTTTTCAACTATTAAAATTTTTAGGATATTAAGTTATGTGCGGAATAGTTGGAATCGTTTCTTCAGATGATGTAAATCAACAAATTTACGATAGTCTTTTGCTTTTGCAGCATAGAGGTCAAGATTCAACAGGTATAGCAACAATGGAAAATACTGTTTTTCATATACATAAGGCTAAAGGTCAGGTTAATACTGCGTATAGGACGAGAGATATGCGAAATTTAATTGGCAAAATTGGATTGGGTCATGTTAGGTATGCAACAAAGGGATCAGCAGAAAGTGTAGAAGAAGCTCAGCCTTTTTATGTAAATGCTCCTTATGGAATTGTTTTGATACATAATGGAAATTTGACTAATACAAGAGATTTAGAAAAACAATTATTTAATATTGATAAGAGGCATACAAATTCTTCAAGTGATACTGAAATGTTGTTAAATGTATTTGCCACAGAATTACAAGAACAAATTAATAATCAAGAATTAGAACCTGATATTATTTTTAATGCGGTCAAATCTTTACATAAAAGAATTCAGGGATCATATGCTTCAATTGCATTAATTTCAGGACATGGTTTATTAGCATTCAGAGATCCTTTCGGCATTAGGCCTTTAGTTATAGGGAAAAGACTTTCATTAATTACAAAAAAAGAAGAGTGGATGGTTGCTAGTGAATCTCTAGTTCTTGAGAATAACGATTATCAAGTAGTGAGAGATGTAGATCCTGGAGAAGCTGTTTTTATAAATCTTAATGGGGAGTTTTTTTCTAAGCAATGTTCTGAAAATCCAATGTTATTTCCCTGTGCTTTTGAATATGTTTATCTAGCTAGGCCAGATTCAATTATGAATGGAATTTCAGTATACAAAGCTCGTTTAAAGATGGGAGATTACCTTGCAGAAACAATAAAAGAGACAATTAATTCTGGAGATGTTGATGTAGTTATGCCTATTCCTGATTCTTCTCGACCTGCGGCAATGCAAGTTGCAAGACAGTTAGGGATAGAATATAGGGAAGGTTTTTTTAAAAACAGATATGTTGGTAGAACCTTCATAATGCCTGGTCAACAGAAACGTAAGAAATCTGTAAGACAAAAATTAAATGCTATGAGTGCAGAGTTTAAAAATAAAAATGTATTAATTGTTGATGACTCGATAGTAAGAGGTACTACTTCAAAAGAAATTGTTCAAATGGCTAAAGACTCAGGAGCAAATAAAGTTTTTTTTACATCAGCAGCGCCTCCAGTTCGTTATCCTCATGTTTATGGAATTAATATGCCTAATAGAGATGAATTAATAGCTCACGATAGAACAATAAGTGAAATTGCTGAGCATCTTGAAATTGATAACCTTGTTTATCAAAGTGTTGATAGTTTGCGAAAGTCTATAATAAGTGATTCTCCTATTAAAGATTTGGAAATGAGTTGCTTTACTGGTTCTTATGTAACAGGAACAGTAAATCAAGAGTACTTAAATTGGGTTGAAAATGAATATAAATCTTAGTTGGGAAAGTTTTTAAGTCGGAAACAATTTTCAAGGTATTCACCCTTATCTAACTTTAAAAAATCAATTAAAAAATCTGATTTATTGGATTTGAAATTTAATTTATTTAGGTCCAATCTTGCAGATTTATTTTTATTAGTTTCAATATCGAGGTAATGGTTACTTGTTATTATTTTGAAGAAGTAATCGTTTTTAAGTTTGGTTTTTTCATTTAAATATCCCAAATTGTATTCATTTGAGTAATAAATTTCATTGCTATTTATATAAAAGATTTTTCCTTGTTTAGATATTAGAAAAATATTTTCTCCATTTTGATATGTACAACATGAAACGATTTTTTCAGTTGGTAAAAGTTTTGCAAGTATTAATCCTTGGGATTGTTTAGAAGTTGGTGTTAAAAATTTATTTGATAAATTAAAGTTAAAAATTCTTCCTATCGAGGTTAATATTATTAAATCTTTGCTTTCATTAAAAATAAATGAATCGATTGTCTTTAGATTATTCTTTAATTTTGTAATTGTGAAAGTTCTATTACTTTTTATCATATCTTCATCAAATAAAACTTTTTTAAATCTTCCATCGGAATTTAATATGCATAAATAATTTCTAATTTCTTTTCTAAATGAGTGAAAATTTATTATTTCCCTTGGATGAATATTTCCAAGAATTTTATTATCTATTTTATATTCTTTATTAATATTTGATTCCCAATCAATGTTAAATACTTTTCCTGTATTTGTGATTCCAATTAATTTTATATTTTTTTCAATATTAAATATAAATTTTTGAATGTTTTTATTATCTATAATTTTATTTACAACTTCAAATGATTTCTTGTAATTACTTGAAATCATCTTTTTTAAATAAAATCTGTTGTCTATATATAACTTAGTTTTTTTATTTATAAATTCTTCTAAAATCTGATTATTTAGTGTTTCTAACTCTTGGTTGTGATTTATATTTTTAATTACCTTTGTTTTTCTTATAGCATTATATTTTTTCTTTAATGTTAATAATTCTTCTATAAGCAATTGAAGTAATAATTCTCTTTCGTTCAATAACTTTTGAAAATAATTCTTTTTTTCTTTCAAATTTTTTATTTCATCATCAATTTGATTCTTTTCTAGATTTGTTAATTTTCTTAGTGGCATATCCAAAACTGAATTTGCTTGTTTTTCACTTAAGAAAAAATTTTCAATTAATTTTGATTTAGCTTCTACAGAATTTTCCGATTCTTCAATAATTTCTACAACCTTTTTTATGTTTTTTGTGGCTTCAGATAAACCTTCTGATATCTCTAGTTTTTCAAGAGTGTTTTTTAGAAAATAATAAGTTCTTTTTCTAATTGTTTCTTCTCTAAATTCAAGAAAATAGTTGAGATATTTTTTTAGGTTTAGTTGTACAGGCTTGCCTTTAATTAAAGCTAAGAATATTGCGCCAAAGTTTGTTTGTAGAGTTGTTTTTTTATATAAATTAGAAATAACTAGTTCAGAATTAGAATCTTTTTTTAACTCTATTACGATTCTCATTCCATCTCTATCGCTCTCATCCCTAATATCAGAGATCCCATCAATTTTTCCTGAATTAACAAGTTCAGCGAGTTTTTCAATCCAACCGGCTTTATTAATTTGGTAAGGAAGTTCCGTAATGATTAGTGCATTTTTTTTATGTTTGCCTTTGCCTAAATTTACTTCTTCCATATTTATAACGCCTCTTATTGTTAGAGAGCCTTTGCCTGTTTCATAAAGTTCCTCTATTGCTGGACTATAAATTAACTCTCCTCCAGTAGGAAAATCTGGCCCTTTAATAATGTTTGAAAGTTTTTTATCACTTATATCTTTATTTTTTACTAAAGCAACTAAACCATCTACAATTTCTCCTAAGTTGTGTGGGGGTATATTTGTTGCCATGCCAACAGCAATGCCTGATGAGCCGTTCAACAATAAAAATGGAAGCTGGGCTGGAAGAACATTTGGTTCTTTTTGAGAACCGTCAAAGTTATTTGAAAAGTTTACTGTTTCTGATCCAATTTCCTCAAGAAATCCTTTATGAGCTATTGGGGCTAATCTGGTCTCAGTATATCTCATTGCTGCTGGCGGATCATTATCCACAGATCCAAAATTTCCATGACCTTCAAGAGTAGGATATTTAGTTGAGAAATTTTGTACTAGCTTTACTAATGCATCATATACTGCTTGATCTCCGTGAGGATGGTACTTTCCAAGTACATCTCCAACAACTCTTGCACACTTCCGAAATGGTTTATCAGGTGTTAAACCTAATTCGTGCATCGCAAATATGATTCTTCTTTGTACAGGCTTAAGACCGTCTCTTGCATCAGGTAAAGCACGTCCAACTATTACGCTCATTGCATATTCCAAATAAGAACGTTGCATTTCTTCTTGGAGTGAGATGGAAGTGAATTTTTTCTTATCCATTAGAGCGCAAAATTGAATAATTATTAACTAACTAAATTAAGACTAATAGGTAAAACAATATTTACCAGTATTGAACATTAAGATGATTCACTTATTTTGGATTTTGCCATTATTACATCTTCTTTAAGTTGTTCATTTTGTAGAAGAATTTCTGTATTGGCTTGTAATTTTTCTCCCCATAACTGTTCTTTTCTATAATCATAATTGACATATTTGGGATCTTTAGCCAAAGCTTTTTTTGCTAGTTGAATTGCTAATTTTGTATCATTGATATTTTTACATGAGGCCAATCCTAGTAATGGTTCAGCATTTTCCTCAATTGAGATTGCACTTTCAAAAAGTTTGATTGAGAGGCTTACATTGTTTCTTTCGAAATAAGCTAAACCTTGATTATTGATTGCTTGCCAGAAATCAGGTTTAATTTTTATAGATTTATCAAATAATTTGATAGCTCCCAAATAATTTTTTTCCATTAATAAAATATTTCCTAATTGAAAAATAGCTTTGTGGTTATTAGGCTCAATCTTTATTCCTTTTTCTAGAGCAATCTTTGCTTTCGTTTGTTGGGAAATTTTTAAGTAAACATTACTTTTAGCAAAATATATTTCGCTAATATTTGAATTGATTTGTTCTGCTTTATTTAAAGAATTTAATGCGTTTTTGTATTTTTTGTTAGCTATTTGTGCCTCAGCCAAAATCAACCATAGTTTTTCATCTTTTGCATTTATTTTTACAGCTAATTTGGCTAAGTTAAGACTGTCTTCATATTGACCAAAATAAAGTAGTTGATATGCATTTTTGCCAATATATAAACTTTGCTTTTGTATATTTTTTATTGTTGGGAAATAATAATAGGGAACTATTGCTCGAACTATTTCTATTTGAAAAAAGTAAAAACAGATCAAAGAGATCCATATTGTTTTTTTTAAAAATTTCTTCATATTTTAATTTTTTTATTTTTTATATTTGCTTTTATGTTTCTTTTCCACATCCATGGTTTAATTCTTTTTAAGGTAGTTCCTTTAAGATTTTCTTGCCACGTTTTATCGTCCCAATTAAGTGACTCAATATTAAGATTTTTAATCCACTCTTTCGGTTCAGTTGCATGATTATTATTGTTTGGCACTGATTTGTTCCATGGACAAACATCTTGACAAATATCACATCCTGCAACCCATCCACCTAAATTTTTTTCTATTTTCTTTGGAATAGTTTTATCTCTGCTTTCTATTGTGTGATATGCGATGCATAGATTTGATTGTATTACAAAGGGTTCTACGATTGCCTTTGTGGGACAATGTTCAATACAAATATCACATTTTCCACAAAGTGATTGATGAGGATTATCTGGCATTAAATCTTTTGTGAGAATCATAAAACCCAAAGTAAACCAAGAACCATTTTTTTGGCTGATTAAATTACTATTTTTACCTATCCAACCAATACCTGCCTCTTCTGCCCATGCTTTTTCAAGAAGTGGAGAGGTATCAACACATATTTTCCATTTGCAATCAGGGATTTCTAAGTTGATCCATTTACCAATATTCTTTAATTTTTTGTGAATTACTTTATGATAATCTTCACCTTGGCCGAATTTAGCTACCTTCAGGAAATTATTGTTTATGTTTTGTGAATTAATGTAATTAAATCCAACACTTAAAACACTTTTTGCATCCTCAAAAAGTGAGCCAATATTTTTTCTTTTTTCTGCTTCCATCCATTTCATTTCAGCATGATAGTTATTTGATAACCATCTTTCTAATGCATTAGTTCTTAATTTTACGCGCGAACTACCTGGTATTGAAGCTATTCCAGCAACTGCAAAACCTTCAAAAATGGCTCTTTCTTTTAATTTTTTACTTATTTCTTTTTTGTTTTGAATCGTATCAATCATTTCTTTTTCTTTATAGCATTTCTTTTAAAAGTTATTTCTGGAGAATAAACTTATAAATAAAATAGATATATTTAAGAAAAATATATCCTAACCTAGTAAAAACAGTTAAATTATTAGTAAAGTTATTATAGTTAAAACGTTATTTTGGTTGAATCTAATCAAAATCAAGATTCGAATTTAGGATCTAGGCTTCAACAAGATCTCAAAAATGATCTTATTGCAGGGTTGTTAGTTGTAATACCCTTAGCAACAACAATTTGGTTGTCATCATTAGTTAGTAAATTTGTTTTAACATTAGTTACTTCAGTCCCAAAGCAACTAAATCCCTTTATTAATTTAAATCCTTTATTACAAGATTTAATCAATCTCACCTTAGGTTTAACTGTTCCTTTATTAGCTATTTTGCTAATAGGCTTGATGGCGAGAAATTTTGTAGGAAGATGGTTATTAGAATTTGGAGAAGGTACTTTATCAAAAATTCCAGTAGCTGGAGCGGTTTATAAAACCCTTAAACAATTGTTAGAAACCTTCTTAAGTAATAAATCTAATAGATTTAGACGAGTTGTTTTAGTTGAATATCCACGCGAGGGACTATATAGTGTAGGCTTTGTAACTGGAGATGTAGGGCCTTCTCTACAGCCAGAATTGGAAGAAAAGTTGCTTAGTGTTTTCATCCCTACAGCACCAAACCCAACTACTGGTTGGTATACACTCGTTCCTGAGTCTTCTGTAAAGGATTTGGATATTTCTGTTGAAGATGCTTTTAGAACAATAATTTCTGCTGGAATAGTTAATCCAGATGAAAAAAATAACACCTCAAATCCAACATTTTCAAAATTGTTTTCTCAATTACGAGCTTCTTCTAATACTTCTTCTTAATTGATGCATAATAGATCCCTTTCTAGAGAATTATCTTTAATTTCTCTTGGCCTTATAAAAGATAAAGGTGATTTTAAATTAAATAAATTTCAGATAGAAGAAATTTTTGAATCTGCTTTAGATTCTCTAATAAACCATTGCAGAGAGGAATTAGATAATTGCGAGTCAGAGTTAGAAAATGCTTCACAAAAAATATTAGATAGTGAATTGCAAGAAGGTGTTGATTCCTCTTATTCAAATGTTCGAGATGAGTTAAAAAATTCTCTGACAAAAATTGAAACAGTAATGAATACACTTTCTGTTACTTTAGACTTTCCAAAATTAATTGTTTCTAGTGGTCAAATTGATATTAGAGAGGATGTAAATCAAAGGATTTGTAATATTATTAATAATCTCAAAAGTATTGATTCCGATATCGATCAAGTAATGGATGGCTGGAGATTAAAAAGATTACCAAGAATTGATAGGGATATTCTGCGTTTAGCTTACGTGGATATAAATTTTTTGAACACACCTGTCGCCGTTGCTTGTGATGAGGCGGTTAATTTAGCTAATAAATATAGTGATCTGCAAGGAAGAAAATTTATTAATGGAGTTTTAAGGAGATTACAATCAATTTAATTGTCATAATTATTTGATATAAATAAATAGTATTTAGAAAATTTTAATTACGAACTATAGATAATAATGACTAATACTGATTCTGATAATTCTCGTGAATGGGCTGCACAAGCTTATGCACTTTTAAAAAAACGACAGGAAGAGCAAAAGCAAGAATTAGAGAAACAGGAAGAGCAAAAGCAAGAATTAGAGAAACAGGAAGAGCAAAAGCAAGAATTGATTAATATTACTAATAAAGAAAATATTGCAGGACAGTCCAAAAATATTGCTGAATCTGAATTTGAATTAGGAGAATTTGATGATAATTTTACTTGGTCTGCAATGGTGTTAGCTGCTCAAGGAAAAAAAATAAATCAAATATCGATTGATGAAATTGATTGGTTAACTAAATTACGCAGAGGATTAGAAGAAACCAGAAAAGGATTTGTTACTGAATTATTGGATAAATTGGGAGATGATCCTCTTACTCCTGAATCTCTTGATGATTTAGAGACCCTATTAATAAGAGCTGATGTAGGGATTGATTCAACAGATAAAGTTATAAGTTCTCTTAGAACAAAATTAAACGAGGAAGTCGTGGGTGGAGAAGCAGGAATAAAATTCTTGAAGAGGGAATTAAAATTAATTATCGATAAACCAATAAAAAATTCAGGATCTGATCTTTTGGTTCCCCAAAAGGGTAAGCTAAATGTTTGGTTATTAGTAGGAGTTAATGGTGTTGGTAAAACTACTACATTGGGAAAATTAGCATATCTGTCATCAAAAAGTAATTATAAAACTTTGATTGCTGCTGCCGATACTTTTAGAGCGGCTGCAGTAGAACAACTTAAAGTGTGGGGAGATAGAAGTAATGTTGACGTTATATGTAATCAATCAAAAAATGCTGATCCAGCTGCAGTAGTTTTTGATGCAATTTATTCTGCAAAAAAAAGAAATGTTGAATTATTACTTGTTGATACAGCGGGTAGATTGCAAACAAAAAATAATTTGATGGATGAATTAGCAAAAATAAAAAAAATTATTGATAAAAAGGCCCCAGATGCAATTATTGAATCTTTATTAGTTTTAGATGCAAGTCAGGGACAAAATGGTTTAAAACAAGCAAAAAGTTTCGCTAAATCAGCAGATTTAAGTGGAGCAATTATTACTAAATTAGATGGCACTTCTAGAGGGGGTGTTTCTTTAGCTGTATCTGAAGAAGTAAATTTGCCTATAAGGTTTATTGGAGCTGGAGAAGGCATAAAAGATTTGAGGCCATTTAATAGTTTTGAATTTGTAGAAGCTATGCTTGCAGATAAATAAATATTTAATTAATTTTTTTTAAAAACTTAAATTTAATGTTAAAACATATTTATCTATTAGATTAGTTTTGACAAATAATCAAAAAGAAAAAATATTTTCTAATAAATTTATCCAACATTTTTTAGACAATGATTCTAAAGTAACTCAAAAAAATAAATATAAATTTGCTGAAATTGCATCCTCCCTAGCATATTATTTAAAATCATTTTCCAACATAAATAAATTACTGGATTATGTAAGCTTACTTTTTAAACATATTTTTTCTGAGAATATAATTTTAATTATTCCTTTAAATTACGAGGGGGAGATATGGAATGAAAATATAAAAATTTCTGTTAATTATGAATATTTAACAATTCAAGAAGAAATTAATAGTTTTTTGGATCAATTTCATTTTTCAAAAAATTTTAAAATAAAAGAAATTCTAACTTTTGAAAATGCTTTAAAAAATAAATTTAAAGAATATAAAATTGAAACAAAAAAAATAATATCTAGAGGCAAATGTAGAGGGTTCATTTATATTCTTAGTGAAGATATTTCTAGACAGTCAATTACTGAAGATAGTAATTTTAATTTTATTGAAAATTGTCTAGCTGTTGGATTAGAAAATCACTACTTAATAAAAACAAAGAAAAAGCATGAAAATGTAGATAGAGAAATTTCCACTGGTGCTGAAATTCAATCTCAATTGCTTCCAGATTATTGTCCAATTATCTATGGTATAGACCTGGCGGCACATTGTAGGCCAGCTCTTCAGCTCGGAGGAGACTACTATGATTTTATGTGTTTAAAGACGAATATATCTGAAAAAAGGAAAGAAAAATCAAAATGGGCTTTTGTAATAGGTGATGTCATGGGGAAAGGGATTCCAGCCGGTCTTTTAATGACTATGTTAAGAGGAATGCTACGTGCAGAGGTTCTTACAGGTCTGCCTCCAGATAGAATTTTGCATGATTTGAATCAACTAGCAATAAATGATTTAGATCAATCGCATAGATTTGTGACATTATTTTACTCAGATTATGATCCTAGAACTAGAAAATTGAGATTCGCTAATGCAGCACATAATCCTCCTCTGCTTTGGAAAAGTTCAGATCAGAAAATTATTAAATTAGATGCAAAAGGATTTGTACTTGGATTACAAAAAGATGCTGAATATCATTGTGGTGAAATCAAGCTTAATCAAAATGATTTGGTTCTTTATTACACAGATGGAGTAATTGATACTTCTAACTCTTTAGGACAAAGATTTGATGAGGAAAGGTTAATTAAAGCCCTCACAAAATTATGCAAGCAATCTTATACATCCCAAGAAATTTTAAATAAAATATTTAAAAAGTTAGATGATTTTACAGGGCAAAATAGACATCTTGAAGATGATGCTTCGATGGTTATTTTTCAATTGAAATAGATATTTTTTGTCACTTATATAAAAAAATGCTTTATTAGAGATACTTAAAGTTACTAATTGATATGGCTAAAGCTTGGAGTAAAAGGTTTGATAATGCACTTGACCCTTTTATTGAAAAGTTTAATGCCTCAATTGGTTTTGATAGAAAGCTTATTTTAGAAGATTTAGATTGCTCGATTGCTCATGCGAAAATGCTTGGTAAAACAAAAGTTTTATCCTTTTCTGAATCTTTGCAAATTATTAATGGTTTAGAATTAATAAAAGTTGAGTATTTGGAGGGTAAATTTTCTCCTGGTCCACCTTCTGAAGATATTCACTATTGCATAGAAGAAAAGCTAATAAGTTTAATTGGTGAAACTGGAAAAAAACTACATACAGGTAGAAGTAGAAATGATCAAGTTGGTACAGATATAAGATTGTGGCTAAGAAAAGAGATTGACAATATTGAAATTTTAATAACAGATTTACAAAAATCCTTCTTAAATCTTGCGAAATCTAATATTTATACCTTAATTCCAGGATATACCCACATGCAAAGAGCTCAACCATTGTCTTTAGCTCATCATTTATTGGCTTACATAGAAATGCTCCAAAGAGACCGTGAAAGGTATAAAGAAGTACGCTCAAGAGTTAATATTTCTCCGTTAGGAGCTGCAGCATTAGCTGGAACAAAAATAAAAATAGATAGGCATTTTACAGCTACAGAATTGGGTTTCAAAAAGATTTATAAAAACAGTATTGATGCAGTAAGTGATAGAGATTTTTGTATAGAGTTTGTCTCTGCATCTGCAATACTGATGTCTCATTTAAGTAAAATTTCAGAGGAAATAATTTTATGGGTAACTGATGAATTTTCTTTTGCAAAATTAACAGATAAATGTGCCACAGGAAGTAGCTTAATGCCGCAGAAAAAAAATCCTGACGTTCCAGAATTGATAAGAGGTAAGACAGGAAGAGTGTATGGACATCTCCAGGCATTGTTAACGATGGTCAAAGGGGTACCACTTTCTTACAATAAGGATTTTCAAGAGGATAAAGAGCCAATATTTGACACTGCAGAAACAATATCTTCTTGTATAAAAGCAATGACTATTCTAATTAATGAGGGCATTGAATTTAATATCAAAAATCTATCTGATTCTGTAGAAAACGACTTTTCTAATGCTACTGATTTGGCAGATTACTTAGTTGGTAAAGATGTTCCTTTTAGGACCGCATATCAAGTTGTTGGTCAAATGGTTAAATATTGCCTAGAGAGAAAAATGTTATTTAAAAATCTCAAAATTGAAGAATTTAAAAAATTTCATCCCGAATTTGATGAGGATGTTTTTGTGGATCTTGAACCTCTTAATGTCGTTAACTCGAGAAATAGCGAAGGTGGTACAGGTTTTGTTCAGGTAGAAAAAGAGATAAAAAATTGGCAAAAAAGATTGTTACTTTGAATCTCAATTTTTTTTCTACAACAAGGGTATGCTTTGAAGTAGAATAGGAAAGCAATGTTATGAGACTACTTATTGTAGTTTTTTTATAAGGTAAATTTTTTGTTGAGTTTAAAGTGAGTATTTTTGTTGGCAATTTGCCGTTCCGCGCAGAGCGTGAAGATGTTATTCAGTTGTTTGCCCCTTTTGGTGAGGTTTTAAATTGTTCTCTTCCTTTGGAGAGAGATACTGGAAGGAAAAGAGGATTCGCTTTTATTGAAATGGCAGATGAAGCGATTGAGTCAACAGCTATTGATGGTTTGCAAGGCACGGAACTTATGGGTAGACCATTAAGAATCAATAAGGCTGAGCCTAGAGGTTCAGGTGGATCTCGTAGAGGAGGAAGAGGTGGCAACAATGGCGGCTACGGTGGTGGTGGTAATAATGGTGGCTACGGCGGCGGCGGCTACGGTGGCGCTAATGGATCTAATAGCTCTAATGCTAATAAATCTTCTGGAGCAGAAGGTTGGGAAGATAGAAGTTATGGAAATTCTTCTGATAATTCTGAATACGAAAATGGGAGGAGCAGAAGAAAAAGGGGAGTGTCCAATGAGAGCAATGCTTCAAACGAGACAAATTAGTAACCCATTTCTGCAAGCGCTGTAGTTAATTTAAATAGATATTCAATATTTAATTCTTTTTTTATAGATTTATTTGAAATTTGATTTCTCCAGATTTTAGCTTTTGGTATACCTTCAACTAAATTTATAAGATGTTTACAAATATCCCAAGATTTTCCTCCATTACTTAAATGCAATTCTATGTATGGAATTAAGGAGAATATAATATGTGAAGCAGATTTGGATTTTGTATTAATTCCATAAATCCTTTGATCAATCTCAGACCATCTTAAGGGATGTTTGTATATTGACCGTCCAATCATTACCCCATCAAAATTATTCAAGGCTTTTAATGATTCATCGATATTCGTTAAACCCCCATTGATTTCTATTAATAATTCTGGATTTGATTTTTTCAATTTTTTTACTACATCATAATTTAATGGAGGTATCGTCCTGTTTTGTTTTGGATTAAGACCTTTTAATATGGCTTTCCTTGCATGAACTATAAATCTGTCTGCGCCAGCATTTGCGATAATTCTTACGAAAGTATTTAAGTTAAAGAAACTATCATCATTGTCTACACCGATTCTGTGTTTGATCGTAACCGGTAAGTTGCAATTATTTTTTAAGGATTCTATACATTTCGCTACTTTTTCAGGGTTTTTCATAAGTGAAGCACCAAAATTTCCAGAACAGACCCTTGGACTCGGACAACCAACATTAAAGTTTATTTCGTCATAACCCCAATCCTCTGCCATTCGGGCAGCCTCCTTAAGGATTGCAGGATCGTCGCCACCAAATTGAATGGATATAGGGTGTTCTTCATCATTAAAATCTAGAAAATTTTCTTTTTTATTTGTATAAGCTAAACTCTGGGCCACAATCATTTCTGTATACAAGAGAGCTTTAGAACTTATTTTTCTCATTATCATCCTAAAATGTTTATCAGTACAATCCATCATTGGAGCAATACTTAATTTATGAATATTTTGAATAGAATTAGAAGTATTGGAAATCATTTATTTTTTATGTGATTTAAATATATGAATCAATTTTTATCCAGAAGAACTTTTATTCTAATTCCTACTATGTCAATTTTAAAAATAATTTTTAAGCCTATGCAAGTATTAGCTTCTTCACTTGCTTCTAAAGAGGAGTGGAATTTATCAAAAGATGAATGGAAATCTAGGCTTAGTCCAGAATCTTATAATATTTTGAGGGAGGAAGGTACTGAAAGAGCTTTCAGCAGCCAATTAAATAATGAGAAAAGAAAAGGGGTTTTTCATTGTGCAGGATGTGATTTGCCGCTCTTTCTCTCAGATAAAAAGTATGACAGCGGCACAGGATGGCCAAGCTTTTGGGATCCAATTCAAGGATCAGTTGAAACAAAAGTTGATTTCAAGTTAATTGTCCCAAGAACCGAATATCATTGCTCAAGATGTGGAGGCCATCAAGGACATGTCTTCAATGATGGACCACTTCCCACTGGTAAAAGATATTGTAATAATGGATTGGCATTAAGGTTTGTTCCTGACTAGCAATTTGTGCGGCCTTCCGCAACTTGTTTTGTGCATCACTTTATTGGAGAATAGTTTTATTAAATTTTAGAAAAATGGTTGAAAATCAATCAGACAATATTGATATTAAAGAAAATGATCTTTCTAATCAGGATAATGCCCCTGAAAATACTTCATCTGCTGAAGATAAAATAATCGAAAATGATGAATTATCTCCTCAAAAAACAGAAGAAATAAATACCGAAGAATTAAAAAATACTATCTCCAATAATGATGCGAGATTAGAACAATTAGAAAAAGAGCATGAAACATTAAAAAATCAGTATGTAAGGATTTCAGCAGATTTTGATAATTTTAGAAAAAGGCAGTCAAGGGATCAGGATGATTTAAAAATCCAACTTATTTCAAAGACTTTAACAGCAATACTTCCTATTGTTGATAATTTTGAGAGAGCAAGACAACAACTTAAACCAGAAAGTGAAGAAGCTCAAGCTCTTCATAGAAGCTATCAAGGATTGTATAAACAATTGGTAGAAGTTTTAAAACAACAGGGAGTTTCACCTATGAGAGTTGTTGGTCAGCAATTTGATCCAAACTTGCATGAAGCTGTATTAAGAGAACCTAGTGAAGAGTTTGAAGAGGATTTCATTATTGAAGAATTGCAACGAGGATATCATTTAGAAGGTAAGGTTTTAAGACATGCATTGGTTAAGGTTTCAATGGGACCTGGCAAACAAAATTCACAACAAGAAGTAGAAAAGGATAAAGTTGAAGGGGATGTTGATTCAGAGGTAAATACTTCTGAAGATGTATAAATTCCAAATTCTTATTTAAGCATTATCTAATGGCTGATTTTTACCAAATACTTGGAGTTTCAAGAGATGCTGATGCGGATACCTTAAAAAGGGCTTATAGAAAATTAGCAAGACAATATCATCCTGATGTTAATAAAGAACCTGGTGCTGAAGATAAATTTAAAGAAATTGGTAAGGCTTATGAAGCACTAGCTGATCCTGAAACTAGAGCTAGATATGATCAGTTCGGAGAAGCTGGCCTTGGAGGTGCGGCTGGAATGCCTGATATGGGTGATATGGGTGGGTTTGCTGATTTATTTGAAACCTTTTTTAATGGCTTTGGAGGACAAACTCCACAGGGAGGAAGAACTCAAAGAAGAGGACCTCAACAAGGAGATGATTTAAGATATGACCTTAATGTTGATTTTAAAGATGCAATATTTGGCCAACAAAGAGAAATTACGATTCCTCATCTTGAGACATGTGAAGTCTGTAGGGGAACAGGTGCTAAACCAGGAACAGGACCTAAAAATTGTACAACTTGTGGAGGAAGTGGACAAGTTAGAAGAGCAACGAGAACACCATTTGGTAATTTCACACAAGTGGCTGAATGTCCTTCATGTAATGGGGCTGGTCAGATAATTGCAGATCCATGTGTAAGTTGCGGTGGTAATGGAGTGAAGCAAGTCAGAAAAAAATTAAAAATTAATATTCCTGCAGGAGTTGATACAGGTACTAAATTAAGAGTTTCGGGTGAGGGAAATGTTGGTTTGAAAGGGGGTCCACCTGGAGATCTTTATGTTTTTATAAAGGTTAAGAAGGATTCAAAACTTAAAAGAGATGGTGTGACTATTTACTCCGAAATAGCAGTGAGTTATTTACAGGCTATTTTAGGTGACACAGTTAAAATTACTACAGTTGATGGAGATGTTAATTTAAAAATTCCAAGTGGTACGCAGCCAAATACAACTCTTTCACTTGAGAATAAAGGTGTACCTAGACTTGGTAATCCGGTTGCGAGAGGAAATCATGAAGTCTTGGTAAAAGTGAAATTACCAACTCGTATAACCGATGGAGAACGAGAGCTTTTAGAGGGTTTAGCTTCTCAATATTCAGATAAAAATATTAATTCCAGTAGTGGACTTTTTAGTAAATTATTTGGTAAAGAATCTTAATGACTTCCTTAAAGCATTTGGATCTTAAATCTGTTCCATGTCCTTTAAATGTTGTCAAAATTAAATTGGCTTTAGAGAAGTTATCTAAAAACGAACAACTTATTGTCGAACTAGATAAAGGTGAACCAGAAGAAATGGTATTAAACAATTTAAAAGAGATGGGACGTCTCTTTAAACAAATCAAAGAAAATGAAAAATCTATAAAAATAAAAATATTGAATGAAAACTAATAGTAAATATTTAGGTTTAGTTACGAAAAAATTCAATGATTTTTTTTTAGTTGATTTAAAAAATCAAGGAAACTCTGGAAATGGCGAGAAATTTTTATGTAAGGTTAAGAAGTCTATAAATTTCAAGGATCAATTAATTTATGTTGGAGACAAAGTAGCGATTGAAAAAATTGATTTTAAAAGTAAACGTGCAGTAATAACAAGTCTAAAAAAAAGAAAAAATCTTTTAGTTAGACCCTCAGTTGCAAATATTTCTAACATATATGTTACTTTCTCCGTTGAAGAGCCAGAGTTAAATTTATCTCAAGTGAATAGGTTTTTGATATCAGCAGAATCAATGGGAGTAGAAGTTTCATTAGTTTTGACAAAGTGTGATTTAATTTCTGATAAAAGAAAATCATATCTACTTGATAAATTTGAGAAGTGGGGTTATCAAGCAATAACTTTAAATTTACAGAAATCTGATTGCTTTAAAAATTTATTGGTCGAGTTAAAGCAAAAAGAATGTTCAATTTTTATGGGCCCATCTGGAGTTGGTAAAACTACTTTGCTAAATATGATTATTCCAGGTCTTCAAAATAGTACCGCTCCAGTTTCCAATAAAATTAAGAGAGGAAAAAATACTACTCGAAATGTTGAGTTATTTTCTATGTCAAATCAAAGTTACATTGTGGATACTCCTGGTTTTAATATGCAACCTCTAGAGGTTGATATTAAGTTGTTACCAAATCTTTATTCAGAAATATATAAACAGGTAATCGAAGAAGGAATTATGTGTAAATTTCGTAACTGCTTACATTTGAATGATGAGGGATGTAATTTAAATAAAACCTTCGAAAGATATTCTTTTTATAAAGAAATGATTGAGTCTTCTAAGAGTCACTATTGTCAAAACCAGGAAGATTAAGATTTAATCCACCTGTCAAATCATTCATTCTTTCTTTCATAGTTGTAGTTGATAATTCATGAGCTTTTTGAATAGCTTGTAGAATATTTTGCTCTATTTGTTCTTTATTTGAATTTAAAATATTTTCTTGTACTTCTACCTTTAAAGGGAGCTGATTTCCACTTATCCAAACTTTTATCATTTCATCATCACTCTTGCCTTCAATCTCCATATTTTCAAGTTCATCTTGTAATTTTTGAGCATCTTGCTGAATTTGTTTAGCTTTTTTAAAAGCTTCTGTAAGTTGTCCAAAGTTAGGAAGTCCAAAACCCGCCATTTTGTAAAAACGTTTCTTTAGTTAGGATAGTCAAAACCAATCATTCTTACTTCCGGTTGCAAATAAATCCCTTTGTTTTGTAGTACTTTTTGTTGAATTACTGTTATTAATTCATAAATATCTTTTGAACTTGCTGAAGAAGAGTTAATTATAAAATTTGAATGCATTGTAGAAATTTCAGCACCGCCAATTTTAAATCCCTTAAAACCCATATCATCAATTAATTTTGCTGCATAATTATTTTTAGGATTTTTAAAAACGCTACCAAAACTTGGTTGATGATATGGTTGTGTTTCTGTTTTTAATTTAAGGTTATTTTTGGTTGTTTGAATTAATTGTTCTAGATTCCCATTAGGTTCAAAATGTAATCTTGCACTAATAATTGTTAAATCATTTCTTTGAAAAGAGCTAAATCGATACTCAAAATTGATATCTTTTTTTGCAATTTCCAGTTTTTTATGAGTTTTATTATTTATAACTTTTACGGAAATAAGATTTTTTGCTAGCGATAAATTACCTGTGCCAGCATTCATGAAAATTGCTCCTCCTAATGTTCCTGGAATTCCTACAGCCCATTCCCCTCCTTGTAATCCATTTTTAGCAAGAGAATTAGATAATGTTGGGAGCATTACGCCTGCTTCCGCTTCGACAATTCCTGAATATGGCTCTATCTTTAGTGATTTCAATTTTTTTGTACAAACAACTAAGCCTTTTATGAAAATATTATTTATTAAAAGATTTGAACCTGCACCAATTATTTGACATATTTGTTTGTTTACATTAGCCCATTTTATTAAATATGAAAGTTCCTCAATGCTTCTTGGCTCAGCAAAATATTCGGCTATTCCTCCCACTTTTATAGTTGTATAACTACTTAAATTACAGTTTTCAGAAAAAATTTTTTTATTCATAAATTATTTATTTATTTTAATTGTTTTTTATTTAAAATTGACCAGAAATTATGACAATCACCAGCTCCCATATTCAAAATTAAATCCCCTTTTTGAGTTAATTCGTAAAAATTCTTTGTAACTTCATAATAATTATTTATGTAACTAACATTTTTATTTTTTTTATAAATCAGATCAGTGATAATTTTCGAAGTAATTTTATCTTCGTTTCCTTCTCCTGCTCCAAAAATACTGGTTACATAAACAACATCTGCTTTTGATAATTCTTCAGCGAATTCTTTAGTAAATTGCTTTACTCGAGAGTATCTATGAGGTTGAAATATAGCTATTAATCTACTTTTTTGACATTTATTATTATTTTTTTGCTGAATCAATAATCTTCCTAATTTAATCGTCTCTTTTATTTCGTTTGGGTGATGTGCATAATCATCATATAAACTTCTTTCATCTATTTGGCCTCTGTATTCAAATCTTTTTTTAGGGAGTTTCAGATATTTTATATTTTTCTTAATTTCTATAAAATCTACTCCTATCATTCTTGCAGCTGCTATTGCTGCGGTGATATTAGATAGATTGTGTAATCCTGGAATTGGAATATTTAAATTACTAATAAAATTTTCATTTTCGTAATATTTTCCAATTGTATACTGTGAATTAATTTCACTTGGAATTATTGCATAAGCTACGTTTTTAGCCGTAGTGTTTGACCAATTAAAATTAGAACAAAAATTATTTCTTGAGGTTTCACAATCAAAATTAAGTAGTAATTTTTTAGAGTTTTTGGCAAAACTCTTAAAAGAAGATATTACATCGCTTAAATTAGAAAAGTGATCGCAATGATCAAAATCAATGTTATTGATTATTCCGATATCAGACTTATATTTGTTAATCGTACCATCGGATTCATCAACTTCAGCTACTAAGTATTTTGTATTTTCTAAATGACAATTAGAGTTATAAATAGGAATTATTCCTCCAGTTATTGAAGAAGAATTACGTGTACATAACTCAAGTATTGTAGAAAGAAATGTACTGGTTGATGTTTTTCCGTGGCTGCCGGCTACCGCCAATGTAGTATAAGTGCGCATTAGCATTGCAAGTATTTCGGAACGATGTTTTATTGATAAATTTTTTTCTCTACAGTACAAAAATTCTTCATTTTCTGGCTTGATTGCGGAGCTTACAACAAAATTAATTAATTTGTTGGTAAATTTTGAAATAACAAATTCAATATTTTGTCGAATTTGAGAAGTAAAGATTACTGCACCTAATTTCTCCAATTTTTTAGTTTCATCGTTTTTAACTAAATCAGATCCTGAAACTGAACAACCTTTTTTAAGTAAACCTATTGCTAATGCTGACATCCCAATGCCTCCAATCCCAATAAAATGAAAATGACTTTTCAATTGTAATTTTTTATCCAATGTTTATCTTTTACTAAAATCAAAATAACTTCTAAGTAAAATTTTGCTATTTTTTCTTAAAAAAAAAATGTTTTTTTTTGTGAATTAATACAAAACTAGACTTATTTGCTTAATAAATCAAAAAAACCTTACGTTATTGCACAAAATTCAGTATGATCAGCAACTTAGGTTAATCATTTAGCAATTATTAGTTATGACTTTGCGTGTTGCAATTAACGGCTTTGGAAGAATTGGTCGAAACTTTATGCGTTGTTGGCTTAGTAGAGGGGCTTACACCAATATTGAAGTAGTTGGAATTAATGTTACCTCAGATCCTAAGACTAATGCTCATCTACTAAAGTACGACTCAGTTCTTGGTCAACTTGATGGTGTTGATATTCAATATACTGATGATACTTTTGTAATTAATAACAAGACAATTAAATGTTTCTCTGATAGAAACCCAATGAATCTCCCTTGGAAAGAATGGGGTGTAGATTTGGTTATTGAATCTACTGGAGTATTTAATACAGATGTAGGGGCAAGTAAGCACTTAGAGGTAGGAGCAAAAAAAGTCATCTTAACTGCTCCTGGTAAAGGTGATGGCGTTGGTACTTATGTAGTTGGAGTCAATGCTGATACATATAAACATAAAGACTATGATATTTTGAGTAATGCTAGTTGTACAACGAACTGTTTAGCTCCAGTAGTTAAAGTTTTAGACCAAACTTTTGGGATTAACAAAGGTTTGATGACTACAATTCATAGTTATACAGGGGATCAAAGAATTTTAGATAATAGTCATAGAGATCTAAGAAGGGCTAGAGCCGCTGCTACAAACATTGTTCCTACTTCTACAGGAGCTGCAAAAGCAGTAGCTCTGGTATATCCAGAAATGAAAGGCAAATTAACAGGAATTGCAATGAGAGTTCCAACTCCTAACGTTTCAGCAGTCGATTTTGTGTTTGAATCTTCTAAATCTGTCACAGCTGAAGAAGTCAATAATGCTCTAAAGGAAGCATCTCTAAGCTCAATGAAAGGCATTATTAAGTACGGAGATGAACCATTAGTGTCAAGCGATTATGCAGGTACCAATGAATCATCAATTGTAGATAGTGACCTTACTATGTGTATCGGAGATAACCTTGTAAAGGTTCTTGCATGGTATGACAATGAGTGGGGTTATAGTCAGAGAGTTGTAGATTTAGCAGAGATTGTTGCAAAAAATTGGGAATAATTAAAAGTGCCTGAAGGGTGTCTTTTTTAATAATTTGTTTTTGTTACTATCTTTAAATTCTATTGATGGTTCACCATCAGCAAAAAAACCAATTTCGTTAATATCTTTATCAAGTTTAGATAAACTCTTTGCCCACTTTTTTGGCAAGGAGAAAACTAATTCGTAATCTTCACCTCCAAAAAAATAATATTCGTCCCATTCATCCCCTATTGGCCAATCCTTATCTTTGGGTATTTTTTCATAATTGATAATTGCTTTACATTTGCTAGCACTTGCTAAATCTTGTAAAGCTTGAAATAGACCATCACTGCTATCAGTACATCCTATTCTCTTGATTTTTTTATTGGGGCGAGTTTTCATAAGATTTTTTAGAAAATTTGGGTTAATTTTAGGGCGACAAAAATGTTCAATGGATTTACTGATTAATCTTTTTTTAAGAGAAATATCATTATCTAAATTAATTTTATTTTTAATTAAAAATCCTAGTTTGCTAAGACCATGAATTCCTGTAGTTAAGATGACATCTCCTGGTTTACATGCGTTTCTTCGTAATTCAAGTTCACCTTGAATCCCAAAGGCAGAAATTGATATGGCTTTTTGATTCCCTTTTGAGCAATCTCCTCCAAGAATTATGCCGCCATATTCTTTTAAAGCTTTATTTATTCCTCTATATAAATCTTCAACCCAAATCCACTCAGTTCTAGCGGGTAGAACTAGGCTTATTGTAATTCCTATAGTTTTCTTGCTTCCACTGGATAATAAGTCAGAGATGTTGCTAACAACTGCTTTCCACCCAAGGTCCTCAGGACAAATAGTTATGTCATTGAAATGAACATTCTCCACTAAAGAATCAGTATTAACAAGTAAATTTTTATTTTTAGTTTTGATTAAAGCGCAATCATCTGAAATTTGGTTTTTAGGCATAAATTTTCCTAGCCTATTTATTAATTCTTTTTCCCCTAAATCTTCTAATATTTCTTTATGCATTTAATTTGAGGTTTTCAATTCCTTCTAAAACATCAATTGAAATAATTGTGTCTTCTTTAGAAAGCTCTTCTAATACATCAAATCCATCTACAACGTAACCAAAGGCAGCATTCCTCCCGTCAATTAAATTGCGACCTGCTGGATTTAATTCTGCTTCATATAAAAAGAAGAAAAATTGCGATGAGCCATCATCTACTGCGGTATTTGAATGGGACCATCCTAGAGTTCCAAGTGTTGCAAAAGGTAATGTTGGCGTCTCTGTGTAAAGACCTAAATCTTCAAAAGTTTGATTATAAAAAGTATCCTGTTCATCAGGAATTCTAATTTCTAATGGAACATGACGTTCTTCGTTTGTTTCAGGATCTATATAACCAATATTTTCACCAATTGGATCACCTGTTTGCAGTACAAAAAATTCTTCTGCTCTATTGATAGGTAAATCTTTGTAGAAGTTTTTTGAAGATAAATCTATAAATGCTCCTGCTGTAAGTGGGGCGTTAAATCCATCCACAATTGCTTGCATATCTCCTTTGGAGGTCTTTATATTGACTTTTGCTCTGCCCAGTAATCTTGGTAAATTATCAAATTCCTGGGGAATAGAGTATGGAAATTCATTTGGTAGGAAATATTCTTCTAATCCACCTATTTTATCTAAAGCATTTCTTCGGGTAGCTATAAATGAATATTTATCCTTTGACTTAGAGTAATCTTGAAGACTATCAAAATCTTCTTTGAGCTCTAAAAATGTGTTTTCAGCAATTTTCTTTTTATCGTTTGGTAAATCTTGGATAATTCGACTTTGGTATTTTTTTAGTAAAGATTGACATTTTGTAACAGTTTTTGTAAGAGCGGGCCATCTTCCTCCTCTTACAAGGTCACTAGTTTCTTCCAATTTGTGTTGAATTTCTTGTAACTCAACTTGCTTGATAGGGAGTGCATTCCTGAGGATTGCAGAAGGGTCTTTTACAGCATTTCCAGTAGGTAAATCAGCTAGTACTTGAATCGGTTTAAAGAGAAAAATCTGAAAAATTGCGATTGATAGAATTAATAAAAGTTTGTTCTGATTTGATAAGAATTTTTGCATAGCACTCTTGCAGGTTTATGATCCATGAGGATTTAATACAGGAATGATTTCCAGTAACGATTTTCGCACAGGTACAACCATCGAATTGGATGGACAAGTTTGGCGTGTTGTAGAATTTCTACATGTCAAGCCTGGTAAGGGTTCTGCTTTCGTGCGAACAAAATTAAAATCAGTTCAAAGCGGCAACGTGGTTGAAAAAACTTTTCGAGCCGGAGAATCAGTACAGCAGGCTATCCTTGAGAAGTCTAACCTGCAACATACTTATGTGGAGTCTGGTGATTATGTTTTTATGGATATGACGAGTTTTGAAGAAACAAGACTTAGCTCTGAACAAATCGGTAAAGGCGCAAAGTATTTGAAAGAGGGAATGGAGGTTAATGTTATTTTCCATAATGGTAAAGTTTTAGAAGTAGAACTTCCAATATCTATTTCTTTGAAAGTTACAGAGACTGATCCTGGAGTTAAAGGTGATACTGCTAGTGGGGGCACTAAACCAGCTATTCTAGAAACAGGTGCTCAAGTTATGGTTCCTTTATTTATTTCTGTGGGAGAAATGATTAAAGTTGATACTCGTAATGACAGTTATCTTGGACGTGAAAATTAAAAGCTATGAAATTAGATCATGAAGACTTAAATCGCTTAATAGAGAAAATCTCTTCAAGTGATATACAAGAGTTCTCTTTAGAGGGAGAAGATTTTAAGCTCGAAATAAAAAGGAATTTATTTGATCAGAATCAAGTTATCAATAATTTAGTCTCTAGTACTTCATCTGATAGGCAAACAATTGCTAATCAAAAAACTATTAATGATAATATTCCAGCTGTTACTGAGCCTGAAGCACCTCTGGTAGCCCCTCCAGGCAGCTCTGATTTGACTGAAATTACTTCTCCTATGGTTGGGACATTTTATAGGGCTGCAGCGCCTGGTGAGGAGCCATTCGTCGAAGTAGGAAATAACGTTAAGGTTGGCCAAACTATTTGTATTTTGGAAGCAATGAAGTTAATGAATGAAATTGAATCTGAATTTAATGCTGAAATAGTAGAGATTCTCGTTGAAAATGGGACTCCAGTTGAATTTGGTCAAGTTTTAATGCGTGTTAAGCAATCTTGAATTTTTAGTCATTTCTATTGCAGTTTTTATAGCTTCAATCATGCTCTGAGATTGAGCAATTCCTTTGCCAGCAATATCAAATCCTGTCCCATGATCTGGAGATGTTCTAATAAAAGGTAAACCGATTGTGGTATTAACTGAGTAATTAAGAGCTATCACTTTCATTGGTATTAAACCTTGATCATGATACATAGCGAGAATGCCATCATGCTTTTCAGCATTTTTGTCACTCCAGGCTTTTACGGAAGAATTCCAGCAACTATCTGGCGATAGAGGGCCTAATAATTTAATATTTCTATTCTTCTTATTCCAGGTAATTAACGCTTCATTGAGCCAATCTTTTTCTTCATAACCTAAAATGCCCTCTTCGCCGGCATGAGGGTTTAATCCTGCTACTTTTAAAATAGGTTCATCAATGTAGGAATTACAAAAATCTTTGAAAAGATTTAATTTAGAGTGGATTAATTCTGTATTTAATTTCTTGGGAACTTCACAAAGCGCTATGTGAGTTGTAGCTAGTAAAGTATTAAATCTCCAACCTGTAATTGGCGATTTTGCTGTGAATAACATTCCAACGTTTTTTACTCCACACGATTCTGCTAGTACTTCAGTTTGGCCAGAGAAGTAATGACCTGCTAGAGACCATGATTTCTTGCAAATTGGTCCAGTTACAAGTGCTGAATTGGGATATCGTTTGACAATTTCTATTGCTTTTGTTAAATATTTGAAACTTGAATCACCGTAATATGATTTAGGGTCATTATTTGATGGAGAAATTTCGAGATCTTGTATCTTTAGATTTTTAGGATTTGCAAGGTTTTCTAATCCTAAGGATCTAAGATGTTTATATGTATTTTGTAGATTTTTTTTTGATCCAACTAATATAAATTCAATATTTTTTGGCAACTCATTAGAGCAAAGTGCTTTTAAGATTATTTCGGGTCCAATACCTGACTCATCTCCTACGCTTATTACTACCTTTAGTGGCTTATTTGTATTTTGAAAATTCATAAAATTTTAAATTTTTTTAACTCTTGAGATAGCAATTTTTTAAGCCTATTTTATAGTTTTTATAAATTAGTTTATAACCGAGTGTTTCGCATAAAAGTTTATTTGAAACTCTTCTATTTTCCATCCAAAAAGATTGAGCTATAGGTGATAATTCTTCTTTTGCATCTTCAAATAATATTGGCTTTGGCATTGTTAAACCAAGTAAATCGTAGCAATATTGAATAACCTCTATCTGAGAACAGGGTTCATCATCTGCAATATTAATAATTTGGTAAAACTTTAAGGAATTTTTGTTTTGTAATAGATAGATAATTGCATTTGCAATATCAGCAACATGAATTCTTGAAAATACCTGATTTTTTTTTGATATAACGCGAATTTTTTTATTTTTTATTGCCTCAAAAGTGGATCTTCCAGGTCCATAAATACCAGGTAACCTAAAAATTTGTACAGGCAAACCAGATTCAATCCATTCTTTTTCACAATTTAACCTCTTGTAACTTCGTTTTTGAAAGGGGTTTGGTTCATTAATTTCAGAAACCCAATCACCCTTGGTGTTTCCGTAAACTCCTGTTGTAGATAAATAGCCAACCCATTCTAGGGACAAACTTTTTAGTTTATTTTTAAGAATCCTTAATACTGGATCATTTCCATTTTTGTCTGGAGGTATGCAACTAAGAATATGTGTTACTCCATTAAAAATTTTTGCATCAGGAACCATACCGTTTTCGCTGTTGAAAACAAAACTATTTGGATCCCTGCTTATAGATCTTGAGCTTGTTAAAACAGTGCAACCGAATGTTTTAATAGTTTTTGCAAAATAACTACCGCTGTAACCACATCCTAATATTAAAAATTTATTTTTATTTCCGATTAAACTTGCAGGTTTCTTCATGCTGGGTTAAAGTAGTACATATGTATTAATTGATGATGAAGACAGCTCTTAAGTCTGATTTAAAATCAAAAACTTTCTGTGTTAGCAAAAGTTATCCCCGTCTTATAGAGAAAGAATTTAGCTTAGTTAATTTTAAATTCTATCAAAAATTATTTGTCTTTATTCTCGCATTTTCGACAATTTTAATATTTCCTGAATCCCCAAAAGAATTGGAAAATATATGTGAGAGTTATAACTCTAGAAAAATATGTAATGTTTGGTAGTCAAGCTGCTTTATATTCTGATTCATCTTTTTCGTAATTTTTATTTTTTAACTTAAAATTAGGATTAGCCCATTGCAGTAATCTAATAGCTAATCTTAAATCTCCCTCTAACCAAGCTCTTATTGCCATTGCTCTTCGAGGATCATAAAATTTTTGCTTTCTATACCAATACAAAGCATTTTCATCTGATTTATCCCCATTACAGGAAAGACATGCAGGGACGCAGTTTTCTGTTGTACTTAAGCCTCCCTGGCATCTTGGAATTACATGGTCAATAGATTCAGATGGTTTTCCGCAATATATACAACTTTTTCCTGTAAACCTATGAATAGATTTTCGCCATTGTCTCAATCTGAATTTAGGACATAAATCCTCTAAAAACACCGCATCATTAATATGCATTCAGAATATTTATTTAAATAAATAATGGCTTGAATATATTAAAAGTCAATAATTACTTACCCTTTTTAGGGAATAATTTGCTATTGGAAATATGTTTTAGTGTGTATAGATACAAAATAGTATTTAGTAAATTTAGAAAAAAAATTATTATCTTTTTAAAAACTTGATTAATAACTATATCTATCAAGTGTTTCCTCAGTAAATTCTTCAGAAATTTCTTTATTAGTTTCTTCTAATTCTTTTTCTAATTTTATTCTTTTGTTTTTTCTATCCTTTGCTTCTTTTTCTTTTCTTTTTTCTTCTTTTTCTAAATCTCGTATTAGTTTTCTATTTGGATGAAGATTATCTAAATATTCAACGCAATAACTAAATTTTTCTCTTTCTCTTATAACTGTTTCAGTAATTTGTGCTGCTGCATTTTTAGGTGAAATTTTGAATAATCCTCCCTTTTGTTTTTTTATATATGTATAAGCTGCATCCCAACTACTTTCATGGTCATTTCCGCCATCTCGCATAGTACAAAAAATTTCTGCCCCAAATGAACTTGCATTAACTTTTGCATTAGTAAGGATTAGAGGAGTGAAAACTCCCAACGATAATAATATTAGTTTTTTATCCTTAAATCTTTGCATTAGTTATTTAACTTCTATTTAAAAATATCTTTAATTGTGAATATGTCTATAGAAATTTAAGATTTAATTACTCCAAATATATTCAAGCATTTCACAACTAAAGGAAGAATTAGAAGCACAGTAATCAACCTAACTGCGTGCAGGGTAGCTACTGCAGCTCCTACTCCATACTCTGACCCTACAAGACTCATACCGCTAATACCTCCTGGTGCTGCACCAAGAATTGTTGTTATCACATCGATATTAAGTAATCTGCTTGTCCATAATCCAATTGCTAATCCTGTAATAACTAAAGTAAAAGTTATTAAAATAGCAGGCCTCCATAAGGTTTGAAGATCCATTAATGAGTCTTTGGTTAATGATGTACCAATAACTGTTCCAATGCCGATTTCTAAAAATGTTCTTGTGCCTATTGGCCACTCTGCAATATCGACTTTGCCACTTATGCTAAGTATGCTTGCGCCTATTAAGGCCCCTGCAAGAGGAGCTGCAGGGATACCTGTTTTTAGAGCTAAAGCTCCAAAAATGCCGCCAGCAAGAAGGTAATATATGAGATTTATGTTTGGCATAAATTTTAATGATGTTTGGATATAATATTAGAAAAAAATTTATTTGCTTAAGTTTATATTCAAATTATATTTTTGATTTCCTCTCGTAATGTCCCCTTTTGTTGGCATAATATTATTTAAAGCATGAATTTTTATGTCTTCACAAATTTCATACAAAGATAATAAAAACCGCATAAGGAAAAAATTATCTTTTATTGAGGGTGGCCACCAGCTCGAAAAATTAGAGTTTGCCCTTGCAATCGCTCAAACCAACGGTGATGAAAAAAAATCAATTGTACTTAGAAAAAAAATTGTTGAATTAGGCGGAAATGTTGAAGAGCCAGGTACTTAAATTAAGTTTCTTCAAGATATCTAGATGCCACAACTAATGCTTCACCTGCTTGTTGGGCTGAAACTTTACCGAGGTTGAGAAGTGTATGACTAATAGCAGAAACTACTGTAATAATATCTCTATCGTTAACATAACCTAAGTGTCCGACTCTGAATATTTTGCTCTTCAATTGATCTTGACCACCAGCAAGTAAAATATCGAAATTATTCTTTATTGTTTTTCTAAATTCTTCAGCATCAAGTCCTTCAGTTTTTATTGCAGTAATTGAAGGACTTAAATATTTTTCATCAGCAAATAATTTTAGATTTAAAGCCTTTATAGCATTGCTCATCGCTAATTTGTGTTTATTGTGTCTTAGAAAAATGTTATCTAAGCCTTCTTCTCTCATCATTTTTAAAGCTTCATCTAAAGCAAAAACTAAATTAACTGCTGGGGTGTATGGATTACTGTTATTTAAAAGACTTTTTCGGTAGGATTTTAAATTTAAATAAAATTTTGGTAAATTAGATTTTTCTGTAGCTTCCCAAGCTTTTTGGCTCATCGAAATAAAGCTAAGCCCTGGAGGTATCATATATCCCTTTTGTGAGCCTGACGCAACGATATCTAGTTCCCATTCATCTACTGGTACATTGCAGGCTCCAAGACTTGTAACGCAGTCAACAATTGATAATGCTGTGTTGTGTTCTCGAATATATGAACTTATAGTTTCTAGATCATTAATTACACCTGTTGAGGTTTCAGAATGAGTCAAAATAACCGCCTTTATTTCTTTTCGTTTATCTTCCTCTAATATCTTTTTGAATTCTTCTGGATCAAGAGGAGTACCCCATTCGGAATCAATTTTTATTACTTCTAAACCAAATTCTTGAGCAACTTTTACCCATCTTTCGCCAAATTTTCCATTTTCTCCACAAATTACCTTATCTCCTCTACTTAAGGTATTTATTATTCCAGCTTCCATTGCGGCAGTCCCACTACCTGTGATTGTTAGAACATCATTTTGAGTTTGATGAAGCCACTGTAAATTTTTAGTAGTACTCTCAACGAGATCTTGGAATTCTTTACTCCGATGGCCTATTGGATGCTTACTTAATGCTTGTAAAACTTTTTCTGGAACTGGTGTGGGTCCAGGAATCATCAATGATAATTTTTGTTGTATGGCCACTTTTTGTTAAATAAGTCATTCTTAGATTAGTTCTCATTATATATTTTTCAATTACTTGATTTGAAAAAAGGATTTTCTTTACCTTTGTGGGTTGCTGGAGCTGCTAGGTCAGCATTAAAAAAATTAGTAGGGTTACCATTTACGAATTATGAACTAATAAAAATTCCTAATGAAAAAAAAGAAATAAAAATCGAGATTCATTCTGTTGGCTTACTTAAAGATGACTCGCATGCATTAGGAATTACCTTTGCAAAGTCTGGCTTAGATCTTGACATTACACAAAACTTAGAGGTGTGGACAATAGCCTCTTTAGAAAGAATTTCTTTTAATAATCCCGTTCAAACAATTCCAATAAATATTATTGCAGGATCTGGTGTAGGCATAAAAGAAGATACATCAGAGATATGCATTTCTAATTTTGCCAAAGAAGTTTTATATGAAAATTTATTAGATATTATTCCTGCGGGCTTTAATTTGCAATTAGAAATTATTTTCCCAAATGGGGCGTTTTTAGCTGAAAGAACTAGTAATAGGTCATTTGGTATTGTTGATGGATTATCTATTATTGGTACTTCTGCTGAGACTTATTCGAGTGCTGCACCAGATCAATTAGAAGAGGCTAAAAATAATCTAGCAAAGTTAATTCAAAATGATTTTAAAGGGAAAGTTGTATTTGTTATTGGTGAAAATGGGTTAAATTTGGCCAAAACTTATAATGTTAATTTGCCAATTATCAAAATTGGAAATTGGATAGGACCATTATTAGTTGATGCTGCAATAAAAAAAGTTAAAACTGTAATTCTTTTTGGTTATCACGGGAAATTAATTAAATTAGCAGGTGGTATTTTTCATACACATAATCATTTAGCTGATGCAAGAATTGAGATTCTTGTTTATTTAGCTGTTCAAGAAAAGGCACCACCTGAAATAATAGTTGAATTATCTCAGTTAAATAATCTTGAGGATGCATTACTACTTCTTGAAAGATTCAATCAAGCTTTAACTGATAAATTATTCAAAAATTTATCAAATACGATTGAAAAGCGTTCTTTTAATTATGTAAATAGGTATGTAAAAACTGATATAGAAATCGCCTCAATCATTTTTGATAGAAAAAGGAAAATAAGGTGGGCTGGCATTAACGGTAACAAGTATATTTCTTATTTTCAATGAGATGAATTTTGATTCATCATGCTTTTGTAAATAAATTGAGCTAACTTTTATATATGAGTCAAAAATCTTTAAAAAAAGAGCGAGATCCTTCAATATTAATTTTAGATTTTGGATCTCAATATTCTGAATTGATTGCAAGAAGAATTAGAGAAACTAATGTTTTCTCTCTTGTAGTAAGTAATTTTATTTCAATTGAGGAAATTAATAAAATTAATCCTAAAGGGATCATTTTGAGTGGAGGCCCAAATTCTGTATATGAACAAAATGCTCCTAGATGTGATGAAAAAATCTTTAATTTAGGAATTCCTATTCTTGGCATATGCTATGGAATGCAATTAATGGTCAAAGAACTTGGAGGATCTGTTATTGCAGCAACCAAAAAAGCTGAATATGGTAGAGCGCCACTTAATATAGATCAAGAATCTGACCTCCTTTTTGATGTAGAAGATAAATCTATAATGTGGATGAGTCATGGCGATTCAATTAATTGTTTGCCCGATGGATTTAATAAGATTGCTCATACTGAGAACACACTCCATGCAGCAATTTCAAATGATGTAAAGAAATTATTTGGCGTACAATTTCATCCTGAAGTTGTTCATTCAGAGTTTGGAATGACGGTAATTAAAAATTTTGTTTATAAAATTTCTTGCTGTGAGGCTGATTGGACAACCGAAACATATATAGAGGAAACTATTCCAAGAATAAGAGAGCAAGTTGGCAACAAAAAAGTATTGCTTGCCTTGTCAGGAGGAGTTGATTCCTCAACTCTTGCATTTCTTCTTAATAAAGCAATTGGAAATCAGCTCACTTGCATGTTTATAGATCAAGGGTTCATGAGAAAAGGTGAACCAGAATTTTTAATGAATTTTTTTGATAAGAAATTTCATATTAAAGTTGAATATATTAATGCAAGGGAAAGGTTTATTGGCAAATTAAAAGGGATTACTGATCCAGAACAAAAAAGAAAAATTATTGGTGAAGAATTTATTAGAGTATTTGAAGAAGAAAGCAATAGATTGGGACCTTTTCAGTATCTAGCTCAAGGTACTCTTTATCCTGATGTTATTGAAAGTGCTGGTACTAACATTGATCCTAAGACAGGTGAGAGGATAGCTGTAAAAATAAAGAGCCATCATAATGTGGGAGGATTGCCAAAAGATTTACAATTTAAATTAGTTGAGCCATTAAGAAAACTTTTTAAGGATGAAGTCCGAAAAGTTGGCGCTGCTTTAGGTCTGCCGGATGAAATTATAAAAAGGCATCCATTCCCAGGACCAGGATTAGCTATAAGAATTTTGGGAGAGGTTAATAATGAAAAACTTGATTGTTTGAGAGATGCAGACTGGATAGTAAGAGATGAAATTAAAAAAGCAGGTCTTTACAATGATATCTGGCAAGCTTTTGCAGTATTGTTACCTGTAAAGACTGTAGGAGTTATGGGCGATAAAAGGACTTATGCATGGCCAATAGTTTTACGTTGTGTATCTAGTGAAGATGGCATGACAGCCGATTGGTCAAAAATTCCTTTTCAGAATTTGGAGAGGATTGCAAATAGAATCGTAAATGAAGTAATCTCAGTTAATAGAGTTGTTTATGATATTACAAGCAAACCTCCTGGAACTATTGAGTGGGAATAACTGGAATTTATTTATTTGTAATTGGTTGTTGTGTTGGAAGCTTTATAAATGTTTTAAATTTTAGGCTACCTCTAGGACAATCAATTATATACCCAAGTAGTAGATGTACTAAATGTAATTGTAAACTTAAGTGGTTTGACAATATTCCTCTTATAAGTTGGATTGTATTAGGAGCCAAATGTAGATCATGTAAAAAGAAAATATCGATCTCTTATCCTTTAATAGAGTTAACAACTGGACTAATATTTTGTGCTAATTTTTTTGCATATCCATCTATTTATGATCAATTACCGAAATTTTTAATAATATTTTCAGGGATAATTTTTAGTTCAATCTTGATTGTTTTAGCTGTATTAGATTGTAAATATTTTTGGTTGCCTAAAAACATTACACTTGGGGGATTAACGTTAGGGTTAATTTTTTCTTTAATAGTAGATTTATTTTATAATTTAAGTCAATTTAGTTATTTTATTAATTCTATATTTGCTGCATTTATAGGGTTTATTTTTTTTTATTTATTAAGTCTCTTAGGTTTAAAAATTTATAAGACACCAGTAATGGGTGGTGGAGATGCAAAATTAAGTGCTCTATTAGGCTCTTGGCTAGGAATGCAAGGATTATTTATTGCTATTTGGCTGTCTTTTTTTGCTGCATCAATTCTTGTCATTTTTGGCTTGATTTTAAAAAAAATTAAACGTAAGCAAAAAATTCCATTTGGTGCATTTTTGTCTCTTTCTGGCTTAATTGTCTGGCAGTTTGGTAATGAGGTATTTATGAGATTAATTTTTTCAACATTTAATTGGTAAATTTAACCTACAGTTGACATCATGCTGAACATAGGTAGATACATCGCAATTAAAATAATTCCAACAAAAACAGCGACAAAAATAATCATTAATGGCTCCATGATTGAAGTTAAACTTTTAACACTTGCGGTAACTTCATCTTCATAAAAATCCGCTAGTTTTGTAATCATTTCGCTTAGTTCTCCTGTTTCTTCTCCAATTCTGAACATAGAACTAAACATAATAGGAATTACAGATTCTTTATTAAGTGCTTTATGAATTGGATTACCAGCTTGAATATCAATATATGCTTTTTCAATTATTCTGCTAAAAATTCGATTTTTTAATGTTTTTTTTGCAATAGTAAGAGATTCTAGAATTGGAACCCCTGCACTATTTAGTGAAGATAAAGTTCTTGAAAAATTTGCCAAGCAAGATTTCGTGACTAAATCTTTTGTTATTGGTATTTGAAGTAATGTTTTGTCATACCACCACAAGACAGCCGATCTGCTAGAAAAAAATTTATAAAGTAAAAAAAGAGCTACGCCTGTTGGAGCAGCTTTAAAATAAAAGCTGACTGATCTTAACTGGTCCGAAATATTAATAAGCATTTGCGTTATGCCAGGGAGAGGAGCTCCTGCTTGATCGTATATGTCTACAAAAATTGGAATTACAAATAACATCATGATCAAAACTATTATTAGTGTTAAAACTGCTATCGCGACTGGATAAGCCAATGCACTTTTAATTTGGCCTTTTATTTTTGCAAGACTTTCAAGTAATTTTGCTTGCCGATCTAAAGTATTTGGTAATAAT
>CACBBI010000005.1 GCA_902537445.1 uncultured Prochlorococcus sp. | reverse complement strand
ACTTATTTCCAACAATGCGGAGGTATAGATTGCAATCCGATCCCAATTGAAATTACTTATGGACTAGAGAGGATTGCAATGTTCTTGCAAGATAAGGAAAGTATCTGGGACTTAAATTGGAACAAAGATTTGAAATATCGCGATATTTGGCTTCAATTTGAAAAAAGTCAATGCTCTTATAATTTTACTGAATCTAGTGCTGAAAATCTTAGGCAATTATTTGAGATATATCAAGATGAAGCAAATTCATTAATTGAGAAAAAGCTTACTTACCCCTCGCTTGATTATGTGTTAAAGTGTAGTCATACATTTAATTTGCTTGATGCTAGAGGCGTAATATCTGTAACTGATCGTGCTCAATATATTGAAAAGATTAGAAAATTAGCAAGAGAAGTTGCATCATCTTGGGTTGAGGAAAGAGAATCTTTGGGTTATCCATTAAAAAAATAGCGTAGTTATTTTCGATATAAAATTATTTATTCGTATCAAAAGATACACAGAATTGAAACTTATTTTTCTTTCCTTTTTGGTTACGCTCGATACAGTATAGATACCCATTTTTAGTGGGTTACTTTAGTGTGAGGTACAATGAAACTCTTCCAACAAATGTTGGTTGCAGGGGCATCTTTGAGTTTAATAGCTCCAATTGCTGCTCAAGCTTCCGATGTTGTCAATATTGAAGAAATGAATGGCTACAGTCGTAGCCAAAAAAAATCTTCAAGACTTGACAGTAAAACTTTCATTAACGACGTTAGTGAAGATATTGCAAACCTTAAAGGACGCCTAGATGGCCTTGAGGCTAGAACAAATGAATACGAAGCTGGTGGCTTCTCTGACACCACTACATTAGATGGTAAAGCTGTTTTCGCTATCGGTACTGTAGACAACGGTGCAAATACAGGAACTAACCATCAAGAGAGAATTACATCTAATTATGTTTATCAGATGAACTTGAATACAAGTTTTACTGGTGATGATAATTTATATGTAAGACTTAAAGCTGGTGATGGATGGAAGAGCTCATTCACTTCAAAGCCAGATACCTACCACATTGAGGCTAAGGATACCGGAGATAGTTTTAATGTAGATAAGATCTGGTATACCTTCCCTGTTACAGATAAGGTTACTGCAACAATAGGTCCAAAGATTGAGAACTACTATATGCTTGCAGCTACTCCATCAGTCTATAAGCCTGGGGCATTGAAAGCATTCAAGCTAGGTGGACATGGTGCAGCCTTTGGTGCGAGTACCTCTACTGGTGTTGGTCTTAAGTATGTAGCGGATAATGGTTTTGCTGCTAGTGTTACAGGAAACTCTAAGGGAGCTACCAGTGCTTCTAAAGGCTTCTTCACAGCAGAAGATCAGAATAAAGTAAATGCTCAACTTGCATATACAGATGATAATTACCATCTATCAGCCACTTTATCAACACAGAGAGGATGGAATTCTTGGTCCTATTTCTCAACATATGAAGTCTCAAATGGTGCAGGCGATACTTCAGTAAAGTCTGATTCTGTTGCTTTAAGAGGATGGTGGAGACCTGAAGAAACTGGTACTGCTGTACCTTCAATTTCTCTAGGTTATGACACTATGAGTTTCACTGGTCATACAATCACTGAAGCTAGTGGTTTTACTGTTGGTCTTAATTGGGCAGACATGTTCCAAGCAGACGACAAGATTGGTATTGCTGTAGGACAACCTATCGATGCCACTGAAGCTGCTTCTGGTACTACATTGGCTAATATTGATCCATTCCTCTGGGAGATTTATTACTCATTTAGACCAAATGAATCTATAGAGGTTACTCCAGCAATCTTTGGAGGAACAGATACATACAAAACAACATATAATGATGTGTTTGGTGCTGTTTTAACTACAACTTTCAAATTCTAAATTTAGAATTAAAAAAAAAGGGTCTCAGATTTGAGACCCTTTTTTTGTCTGAAATTTTTAAAAACTACCAGCAGTTTTCACCTTCTCCTATTGGAATGCAAGTACTAGATTCAGCAGCTTCATCAGCTATTTTCTGAGCTTCTTTATCTAAGACAAATTCTGCATCAATAGACATATCAGTATTCCATTCTTTTAGCCCCCCTAAATCATTTTCACCTCCACTAACAGGTGAGGAAAGTGCTAGCGCGCTAGTTGCGGCTATAAATAATCTAATTGAACTTTTTTTTGGCATTTTAAATTTTTTAAAGTTATGATTTTATTCTAAATATCTCTAAAAAATTTTCTAATCTTTGTATAAAATGATCCATTAATCACCTAACAGTCTCAGGAAATTTGAATAGGATTTGAAAATGAGATCAATTTCGTCCATCCTCCCATATTTTGCTAGTAGTCCTCTAGCACCTGTATCAAGATCAAATAGATATTCCCTTTCCTCAGGAGATTTGACATAACTTTCTATCCATCCTACGCATACTATTCTTTCACCATTTTTTACTTCATTAACTGAATGCAAGTAAGAACTAGGATATATAATTATTTCTCCCTGATTTAATTTAAATTTTTCTTCTGAATTCATTGTTTCAATGATTAACTCTCCACCCTCATAATTATCTTTTTGAGTTAAAGCTATAGTGAATGACAAATCTGATCTGCCTGTTGACATAAAAGGATTATCAATATGGTGACCATATTTCATATTTTTTAATGCCTTGGTGAACATCATGCCATGAATTTTTTTAGGTAAAGCAAAACTTTTTATTAATGAATTTGCCAGAATTTTTTTAATAATTAATTGGGTATATTTCTTTGAAGTTTCTGAATTTTTATCCAATTGCAAATTATATTTAACACTTGATGCATGGCTACCGGCAGTTTTTTTTCCATCTTCCCAAGGCAAACTTTTTTTGTCTAAGTTTGCCTTTAGTATTTCAACTTCTTCCTTTTTTAGTAATTGATGAGTTAAATAATTCATTTTTGAGATTAAAAATGATACAGATTAATGTATAATTTTTTTTTTGCGAGGACTTGTTCCGAAGATGCATATAAAGTAACCATATATACTATTTTGAAAAATTGCAAAATCTAAAAAAAATAATTAACTCAGTACTAACTTGTACATTTTTACTAGCTGTTAATGGACCTGTTAATTCAACAGAAAAAGAAGTCAGAGTTTATTCAGGTAGACATTACAATACTGATAGAAGTGTATATAAAAAGTTTGCAGAAGAAACAGGAATCAAAGTTAGGCTTATCGAAGCGGCAGGAATTTCCTTAATTGAAAGACTGAAAAGAGAGGGCAAGAGTTCTCAGGTAGATTTAATTTTGCTAGTAGATGCTGCAAGAATTACTAATGCTGCTAAGGCTGGATTGCTTCAAAGCATAGATTCAAAATCTTTAGAAAATGATGTTCCCGTTGGACTAAAGGATAAAAGTAAGGAATGGTATGCACTAACTAGAAGAGTAAGAGTTATGGTCGCAAATCCAAAAGTTGTAGATGTAAGCAAGATTAGAGACTATTCAGATTTAGCTGATCCATCACTAAAAGGCAAAGTATGCTTAAGAAATAGAAAAAGTCCGTATAATCAATCTTTAGTTGCTAATCAAATAGTTAACAAAGGTGAATTAACAACTAAAGCTTGGTTAGGCGGAATGATTTCTAATGTTTCCCAACCTTTCTTCCCTGGTGATATTTCAATAATTAGAGCAGTTTCCAAGAAAAAATGTGGAGTAGGAATAGTTAATCATTATTATGTCGCAAGAATGTTGGCGGGTGTTAATGGCAGAAGAGATGCTTTATATGCAAAAAGAACTTCAGTAATTACTCCAAATCCTGCACATGTAAACATTAGTGCTGGTGGGCTAGCTAAATACGCAAAAAATAAAGCTGAAGCTATTAAGCTTCTTGAATTTTTAGCTTCTCCAAGAGGAAGTAAAGGACTTGCTGCCCCAACTTTTGAACATCCCTTGCTAGAGGTTAATCAAAATCCAATTGTTCAAGACTTTGGAGAATTTACTCCTGATATGGTTAGTGTAGAAGAACTTGGGGAATTCAACTCTACTGCAATAAAAATGATGAAAGATGCAGGTTGGGATTGAAAATCAAGAAAATTAGATAAAATATGATTTTTTAGCCCATTCTATTCATAATTGTAAAACAGGAGAGGTGGCTGAGAGGTCTAAAGCGAACGACTCGAAATCGTTTAATAGTAAAATATTCGTGGGTTCGAATCCCACCCTCTCCGTACGATTTCAAATCTTACTATTTTAAGGACAAGCAATTATTTTGTTCTCTTGAAGAGTCAGCTCTTTAAGTAAATTTCAGATTTTTAAATATCTAAAAGAAAGTTTAAATTTTGCTTAAAAGAGAAGTGGCTGTTGGCGGGTTTTTGAAAATCTATTGGGGGGTTTTTGAATTTTTTTATATGAGGTCTCGACAAAACTTTTATAAGTGAGATGCTTGGTGAGAGTTGTTCAATTATGAAACGTAAAAAAATCCTAAAAAAAAAAGTTTTTACGATAAACAAGAAGGATATACAATCGTTGAAATCCTTCTAGTAACATTAGTCATTGGCTTGACTTGTAGTGTATCTCTTCCATTGTTTGGGACTGTAATTAATAAGGCAAGGCAAAAAGAGGCAACTCTTATAGTAAATAGTGTTCTTAAAGCAGTAAAGGCTAGTTATGCTCGGGATGGATTTTTACCATCTAAAATAAAATCTCTTGAAAAATTTGCTTCATTTCAAAAGTGTATCTCTGAAGAAGTTTCGATAAAAGGTAGAGAAGTTTGTGATTTAAATACTATTACAAAAACTGAGGCAAATGATGACTATTTTTATTCTCCATCTGGAAATTATAAAGTTGAATTCAAGACTATTGGGATTAGTAATTCTGATATTATTTTTCAAGTAAGAGCTATTCCAAATGGAGTCATATATAGAGATAAGGGAAGTAGTGTAACTGGATGTTTTAATCCAATAGAAGGAATATCAAGTATTAAGGAATATTCTTTCTTAAATGTTGGGGAAAAAGAATTTATGTCTTGTTTCACAGCATTACAAATCAATAAAGCTGAGGAAGCAAGAAAAGCTGAGGAAGCAAGAAAAGCTGAGGAAGCAAGGAAAGCTGAGGAAGCAAGAAAAGCTGAGGAAGCAAGGAAAGCTGAGGAAGCAAGGAAAGCTGAGGAAGAAAAACCTAAGTGTATTTATTGGAATCCAAGAAATCCATCTCAATGTTTTAGATATAAGTAATCAAAGAGATTGCTTTGAAATTTATTATTTTATATTATTTTCCTAAATCCAACTTGTACCCCTGAAGAATCAAAGCCATCTTTAGCTTCGTAGATATAAGGTGTCCCCAATCCATCATTGGTGGTGTGGGATTTTGCATCCCTTTTGTATCCCTCGATGTAAAAGATGTTTTTATCGGAAAACTTATAACTCAAACCTGCTTTTAACTGCAAAACAAAAGCTTGTCTTACGTATTCAGGAATAAAAGGAGCCGAATCTTGGACACTGTTAACGAACCCAATTCCTAAGCCGATGAATGGAGAGAATTTTTTACTATCTCTGAAATCGTAATAAGTATTAATTATGTAAAAGTCTTTATGTAATTTCCCTCTGCCGTTTTCGATTTTTGTAATGCTGTTATCGAAATAGGTAAGGTATTCATCAAATCTTCCATTTTCCTGAGCATATGTTAATTCTGTTCTTATTTTTCCAAAGTCATAACCTATACCTATCTCAATTGAACGCCCTAATTCTGTATATCTATCGTCCCAAATTGCCTTATTTGTGGAAGTATTGTACACATCGTAATTTTTTAAACTTGAGGATCCAAAAGAAAAGTTTAGATAAAAGCTTTTTCTATAATTCTCAAAACTTTTAACTTGTTGATCATTTTCTATGATCATTCCCATTGACTTATTTTGCTTAAAAGTTGTCTCATTAATATTTAACTTTTCACCTAAAGTTTCTTTTTCTTCTCTGCCTATTACATTTGATACTTTCTTTTCTTCAGAAGTTTTTTGATTTTCAATTTGATTGATTTTAGGATCATTTTTTCTTAATGAGCAGGAAGAAAGAGGTACGGTTAAGAAAATAATAAAAAATAAAATTTTATTTTTAAACATTTTTAGTTAACTTTTACGTCCTTTGAATCTTCGTAATTCAATTACAACTATAAAAGTATTGAAAGTCAAAGGATCAAAGTTTTTAAAAATAAATTTAAATAAGGTTGAAATTTTTGTTGGAGGGGATTGAAATACGGAATGAAAAACTGTTCAGTTATTTTCTAGAGTCCACTATTATGATCAAGTCTTAGGCCACCCTCTCCGTTAATTAATAGAACCTATAAATCCTAAAAATAAAATAAGAGAGCATTTATTTGTCCTCTTCTAGCCATAGGCACCTTGCTGTTCACAAAGTCGATGAAGTGCTATAAATCCTGATCTTGAATTGTTCATACTCCTAATATATAGAGAAAGATATCTGTTACAAACGTAAAGCAATAATACTCGGGTATTAATACTCTATTAATTTCAATTGAATAGGAGGATAATTAGTTAGTAGAGATAAAGGAGGTTTTATGAGACTCACTACTCCATTCACTGCCTTAAAAAATGCAACTTCAGATATTTGGAGAATGCATGATTTTAATTATCAACTGCCAAAAGACCAAAGGCAAGATTATTGGGAAAAAGAATGCATAGACCACCCAACAAGTTCTCATTGCAAAGTTTACTAAATTCAAGATATTCAAAATACCCTTTTATGGCCTTTTTCTTCTAAGTAAGTAGATATTCTTTGATTATAAAACTACGGAAAATATGGCTATTAATAAATCAATATCTAAAAATGATTGGCAATACATCCTAATCGCATCTCTTTTAATTATAGTTTTTATACTTACAGATTTAATTAGGGTATTTGATAAAGAATTTTTATACTTTGTACCAAGACTAATTCGTGATCAACCCTATAGGATTTTTACATCAATCCTGGTTCATGCAGATTTAAATCATTTATTAAGTAATCTTGGCGGGATAATCATTACTAGATATTTTTTGATGAGACTTGGAATCGAAAGCAGATTTTTTTATTTGAAATTTATTTTAATTTGTTCTTTTCTGAATTTTTCTATTATCTGGATTTACGAAAAGATTTTATTGTACATTCTAAATTTCTATCCCAACTATGCCGCGTTAGGATTTAGTGGAATAATTTATGCTTTATTTGGATTCTTACTTTTAACTTCTTTTTATGGAAAAAGTCACTTTTTAGCCAAAAAAATTGGTTTAAAATCTAATTATGAAGTGCACAAGATGTCAAAGACAATATGCATTATAGGATTGATTTTTTCTTTCTTACCTGGAATTAGTTTATTGGGCCATATAAGTGGATTTATTGCTGGATGTTTTTTATTCTTGATCTAAATAAAATAATTCTTTATTGATTAAGCTCTTATTCTGAGGAAAATTAAATTTAAATTTTCTAGAAATATATTTTTAAAAAAACCAGAAAAAAATAATATTTATCGGTTTTTTGACAATATTACTTTTAGATCTTTTTATATTTTAATCATTAGATCTTTCCCATTCCTGCCTCATGTTTTGGGTAGCTATATTATTGCCTCGTCAAAAATCAAAAAGAAGGTTATTCTAATAAACACATTTTTGGGATCATTTTTTACTATGTTTCCCTTTATCAAATAATTAGGTAATGGTTAGTGAAATTTATTTTTCCCAAAAGGGGTCTGTAGTTAAAGAAACCTGCAACGTACATTTTTTATTATTTTTAATATCACTTATACAAGCTCTTACTGTTTCACCATTCACATCTATTTCACAAGCTCCACAACTTCCTGTAAGACAGCCAGTAGGGATTTCTAAACCTGCTTTTTCAGCAGAAGAAAACCAGTCATCACCTTCTGAAACGAATGTTTCTTTATTATTTGACCATATTACTTTAATATTTTTTTCTTTCAAATTAAAAATGATTTGAGATTTAAATGTTTGTGGAATACATTCGCAAGATTGTCAATAATGGATTCCCTCTTCTTTTTATAAGATATTGATTTCTTATTTAATTTTGGTAGATTTTTACTCTTCCTTATTAAATTAATATATTGGTCTCTCCAAATGTCATTTTCAAAGATCCCATGAATGTATGTTCCAGCAATAGTTCCGCCTCTATTATTTTCTTTGTACCATCCAAGATCTGAATCTTCAAAAATAGGGTTAATCTTTAATGATCTTTGCATTTCATCCAATACAGTTTGACCATTATGAATTTCAAATCCATTAATTTCTGATTGGCATGGCCATATAGATTCAGACTTTATTTGACGTGTTAATTTTTTTTTAAAAAAAGTCGTTTTTAATGGAAGTAATCCAATCCCTTTAATTTTTTGTTCAGAATAACTTTTGGAACCCTCTTTAAAATAAGGATCTTCAAGTGTTTCCCCTAACATTTGTAACCCTCCACATATTCCAATAATATTTCCTTTGTTATTTGAATATTTTCTTATATCCTCAGATAAACCAGAATTTTCAAGAAATATTTGATCTTTAATCGTTTGTTTACTACCAGGCAGGATAATGAAGTCATATTTAGTCAGGTTTTGTGATTCGTTAATCCATTCAATTAATATTGTTTCTTCATTTTCTAATGGATCAAAATCCGAGAAGTTACTTATAGATGGTAATTTTATAATTCCAACTTTGATTTCAGGATTTTTAGAAAGTGATTTTTTTTCTATTAAATCTAAAGAATCCTCAGGAGGAAATGAATCATTTAACCATGGAATAATTCCAATAACAGGGATTTGAGTCCTATTCTCTATCCATTTTTTCCCATCTTCAAATAATGAAAGGTCTCCTCTGAATCTATTTATAATAATTCCCTTAATAAGATTCTTTTCTTCAGGCTTCATTAATTCAAGAGTGCCAATTATTTGTGCAAATACGCCTCCCCTTTCAATATCAGTAACCAAAATGCAATTTGCATTTAAATATTTAGCAACTCTTAAATTAGTCAGATCTCTATGAATCAAATTCATCTCTACCGGACTTCCAGCTCCTTCGATAATTAAACGGCAATTCGGATTACGTTCGTAAATAGACTTTAAACTTTTTTTAATTACTTCCCAGCCTGGAATAAACCAATCTTTATAGTAATTTTTTGCACTTGTGGTCCCTATGCTTTCGCCAAGGTGAATCACCTCGCTTATTGAGTTTCCTTGTGGTTTTAATAAAATGGGATTCATCTCTGAAGAAGGATTAATACCACAAGCAAAAGCTTGAAGTGCTTGTGAATATGCCATCTCTCCACCTTCCCAGTCAACCCAAGCATTGTTACTCATATTTTGTCCTTTAAAAGGTATTGGTTCTTCTCCTAAATTTTTAAGAATCCTGCAAATAGCAGTAACAGTTAATGATTTTCCTGCTCCACTAGAAGTGCCTAGGACCATTATTGGTTTCCTTATTTCATGTAATTTTGCTTCTAAGTTCATTAGTAATTTATATTAATTTTAAAATTTATTAATTATTAAATTGAATTATAATTTGGTAAAAAATTTGTGTTAATTCTAGCCTCTGCTTCTCAATCTAGAAAGAAATTACTAGAAAATTGTCAAATCGAATTTATCCAAATATCAAGCGACTTTGATGAAACTACTATTGAAGAAAAGAATATATCTAATTTAGCTTTGGAATTATCTTTTCAAAAGGCTAATAGTTTATCTGAAAATATTCAAAACATATCATTGCCCGTAGAATTTAATTATGGTCCTTTGGAAATACTTGGGTGTGATTCAATTTTTGAATTTAAAGGAGAAGCTTATGGAAAGCCATCTAATAAAGAGGAGGCATTTATTAGATGGAAAAAAATGTCTGGAGAATTTGGATTTTTACATACTGGTCATACTCTAATAATTGGGAATTTTGATACAACTTCCAAAATTTTAAAAATCACTGAAATAATAAAAAAAACAGTAAGTTCAAGAGTTTATTTTTCTAATTTGGAAGATTGGGAAATTAAGAGTTATGTAGATACAAATGAACCTTTATATTGCGCCGGAGGATTTGCCTTGGAAGGTATAGGCGGTAAATATATAGAAAAAATAGAGGGTTGTTTTAGTAATGTAATGGGTTTAAGTTTGCCATGGCTCAGAGAAAATTTAAATAGATAATAAAATTGAGCAAAAAAAAACCCTATCTTTAGATAGGGTTTTTTTAATTGAGATAGAAATTAATCTAAATCAGGCATTTCTAGAGCTGGTTCACTCTTTCTGTCGATTCCTTTTTCGAAACCAGCAGCGGCTGCTCTAGCACGTCCAGCATGCCAAAGGTGACCGATGAATGTAAACCATCCTAGGAAGAATTGAGCTGCGGCTAACCACTGTCTTAAGTTAACGAAGTTAACAGCATTAGGCTCTGTAATGATTCCACCAACAGAGTTGATAGAAGCGTTAGGAGCGTGAGTCATATATTCAGCAGCTCTTCTGACCTGCCAAGGCTGAATATCATTCTGGATTTTCTCAAGGCTCAATCCGTTAGGTCCTCTTAAGGGCTCTAACCATGGGCCTCTGAAATCCCAAAATCTCATTGTTTCACCACCAAATATAATTTCACCAGTAGGAGATCTCATGAGATACTTACCTAGACCTGTTGGTCCCATTGTTGAACCTACGTTAGCTCCAATTCTTTGATCTCTCACTAGGAAAGTAAAGCTTTGAGCCTGTGAAGCTTCAGCATTAGTTGGACCATAAAATTCTGAAGGGTAAGCAGTGTTGTTAAACCAGATGAATGTTGAAGCAATGAAACTTGCTACACAAATTCCACCAAGAGCATAACTTAATAATCCTTCACCATTCCAGATGAATGCCCTTCTTGCCCAACCAAAAGGTTTAGTAAAGATATGGAATATTCCTCCGATAATTGCAGTAATACCCACATAAACATGTCCACCAACAATATCTTCAATAGAGTTAACACCGATTATTGAACCAGCTCCTCCCCATGGAGATCTGAATAGATAACCAAGAATAACTCTTGGATCTAAAGTTGGATTTACAAGTCTGACTTCACCACCACCAGGTGCCCATGTGTCATATGCACCGCCAATAAAACACCAGTTTACAGACCATGCTAATGCACCTACACCTAAAACAATCAAATGATATCCAAGGATATTTGTCATTTGATTTTTATCTCTCCAATCAGTGGAGAAAAATGGAAAGTCTTCTTCAAGCTTCTCTGGACCTGCTAATGAATGGTAAATACCACCAAAACCAAGAACAGCGGAAGCTATTAAGTGCACCACACCTGCTTGAAAGAAAGGCATGATATCAGTAACTTCACCACCTGGGCCTATTCCATAACCAAACATTGCAACGTGTGGCATACAGATTAAACCTTGCTCCCACATTGGTTTATCAAAAGTAAAATGATTAACCTCAAAGAGCATCATTGCTCCCGCCCAAAAGACTATTAGTCCAGAGTGAGCAATGTGAGCTCCTAATAAACGTCCAGATAAATTGATTAATCTAGCGTTGCCTACATACCAGGCATAACCAGTTTCCTCAATACTTTGGTTTGGAGCTCTTAATAGATTATTAAAGGGCGTTTCCACGTGGAAGAACCTCCTCAGGGAATACAAAGTTTTCGTGTGGTTGATCCACAGAAGACATCCATGCTCGCATACCTTCGTTCAAAAGTATATTTTTTGTATAGAAAGTTTCAAATTCTGGATCTTCTGCTGCACGAATTTCTTGGCTTACGAAATCATAAGCTCTTAAGTTTAGTGCTAGGCCGACAATACCAATTGAAGATGTCCACATACCCATAACAGGTACAAAAAGCATCAAAAAGTGTAAGAAACGCTTGTTTGAGAAAGCAATACCAAAGATTTGACTCCAGAATCTATTCGCTGTAATCATTGAATAAGTTTCTTCTTCTTGAGTTGGGTCAAAAGCTCTAAATGTTGAACTTTGTACCTTACCATCTGTATAGATACTTGTATCTTCATACAAAGTATTTTGTACTGTAGCTCCATGAATAGCGCAAAGTAGAGCACCACCAAGAATTCCAGCAACTCCCATCATGTGGAATGGATTTAAAGTGATATTGTGAAAGCCTTGAATGAACAGGATATAACGGAAGATTGCTGCAACACCAAATGAAGGTGCGAAGAACCAACTATGCTGTCCTAAAGGATAAATAAGGAAAATACTTGTAAAAACTGCGATTACTGCTGAGAAAGCTAATGCGTTGTATGGTCTAATTCCAACAAGGCCAGCAATTTCAAACTGACGAAGCATAAAACCAATTAGGCCAAATACTCCATGTAATGCAACGAAGTTCCAAAGACCACCAAGTTGTAGCCATCGTACGAAACTACCTTGGGCTTCAGGACCCCATAAAAATAGAAGACTGTGTCCCATGGCATCACCAGGGGTGCTTACAGCTGCTGTTAAAAAGTTACAACCTTCGAGGTATGAGCTTGCAACTCCGTGTGTGTACCAAGAGGTAACAAATGTTGTTCCGACGAACCAACCACCTATAGCAAGATATGCACAAGGAAGTAGAAGTAGTCCGGACCAACCAATAAATACAAAGCGGTCGCGCTTCAACCAATCATCAAGGACATCAAACCATCCTCTTTGTGGGGCGCTACCAACTGCGATCGTCATGAGAAATCGTTTTTAGCTTCGGGATACGCAGTGACTTTAACAAAGATTGAGAGTAATGTGGGGAAATATTTGTATATCTGAAATGCCTTGTAAAGCTTTCCTGACTTTTTTATTAAAAATTAGGTAAGAATACTCCCTTAGTTTGTTAAATTATCTGAATTAGGCTCTAAAAAAAGATAAAAATGAATTCAGACCTCACGTCTTTCGATAAAATCGAACAAAAAATTGGTGGATCAAGAAAAATTTCAAATTATGTTATTGGAGGAATGCTAACGATAGGAGGTATTGGTTTTCTTTTGGCCTCTATATCTAGTTACACAGGCAGGGATTTATTACCTTTAGGAAATCCTTCAACTTTATTATTTATCCCTCAAGGAATCATAATGGGAGCATACGGAGTAATAGCTAATTTATTAAATTTTTACTTGTGGTATTTGGTTTACATAAATTTTGGTTCCGGGAGTAATTATTTTGATAAATCATCAAAATCTGTAGAAATAAAAAGAAAAGGATTATTTAAAGATATTGAAGTTAAATTAAATTTCGATGAAATTAAATCGGTTAAATTAGATATTAGTGAGGGATTTAATCCTAGAAGAAGAATTGCCTTGGTATTAAAAGGTAGAAAAAAACCTCTCCCTCTAAGCGGAGCAGGTGAACTTAAACCACTGCTTCAAGTTGAAGAAGAAGGAGCTCGTCTGGCTAAATTTTTGGATGTTAATTTGGAGGGCTTAAAATAAAAAAAAAATATTTTTTAAAAACATTATCTTTTATACAGGTTTTGTTTTTGGTGCAAGCTTGTAGTTATAAAAATAAGATTGATTCAAATTATTATTGCCAAAAACTTAAATTTAGTTGTATTCAGAGTAATAAAGTGGTCTATTTCAAAACTACAAAAGGTGATTTTGAGGTTAAATTATTTGGTAAAGATAACCCAGTAACAGTATCAAACTTTATAGAAAACATAGAAAATAATATTTACGTAAATCAAAAATTTTATAAAATAATCAATTTTGCCCAAATAAGGTTTATACATGGTGGTGTTAAACGAGAAAATAAACTTTATATTGAACCAAAACAAAACTTGCATAAGGCAAGTCCATCAATACCTTTAGAAATAAAATTCAAAGAAGAAATTAAGCCAAGATATTACTATCAAATAAAAAATCCTAGTGAAACTAGAAATTTAGTTAATACTTTTGAGAGTGGTTCAATCGCTATGGTTAAAAGTGGTAGGAATAAGTCTTCATCTACTGAATTTTTTTTTGTAACTAGTAAGATCCCAGAACTCGATGGAAGATATTCGATTTTTGGGAAGATTATTAAAGGATATGATGTACTCAAAAAAATAAATAAAGAAGACTATATAAAGGCAATCCAGATTTCTAATTAAATTTCTAGAGAATATTTGTTTATCTTTAACATCTCTGTATTAACTCCTGAAGAGCGTTTAAGAGCTACTTTACCAGTCCTCGCAATTTCAAGGATGCCGTATGGCTCGAGTAGTTTCTCTAGAGCAACTAATTTCCCAGGATCTCCAACTACCTCAAGAGTTAATGCCATATCTGATACGTCAACAACTTTTGCACGGAAAATCTGGACTATATCAAGGATATTACTCCTGGTATCTTCTTTTGATGAAACTTTTAGTAACATCAATTCCCTCTCTACAGCCGCGAGATTAGTAAAATCTACAACTCCCAGAACATTAAACAACTTATTAAGTTGCTTCGTCATTTGTTGAAGAGTTTCATCATCACCTTCTACTACCATTGTTAACCTTGAAATCCCTTTAGACTCTGCAGGTCCTACTGCAAGACTATCTATGTTGAATCCTCTTCTAGCGAAGAGACCTGAGATCCTACTCAAGGCTCCAGATTCGTCTTCTACAAGGACTGATAATGTATGTTTCATATTTTAAAAGGTTTTTAAATCTCTAATCCATTCATAAGAGATTCTATTGAATATTGAAGGATCTTCATCATGGATACAATGCCCTGAATTGGATACTATTTTTAATTTTACCCATCTATGGAAATTTGCAATCTTTTTACCAAAAAACAAAGGTATGAAATTATCTTTTTCTCCCCAAATCAATAAAAAAGGAACTTTTCTTGAGGCGCTAAGTTTTCTCAAAAGGTAAGAAGCCTGAAATTTTTCATCTCTTGAAGACATTCCAATACACATCGCTCTTAATGATCTAGCTGAAGTTCTCCTTAGGACTGGTTTTGTTACCAAATCTATTAATTCGCTATCAATATTATCTTTTTTGAAATAGGCAGAATTTAGTCCCAGTTTTATAACACCTAATTTGGTTATTAAAAATAAAATAATCTCTAAAGGGAAAAACATAAAAAATATTCTTATGAATTTATCTTGAAATTTCTTAAATAATGATTTTTTTGTTTTCGACTTTTTATTTTTTTGAATTTGATCTGGCAGCGGGGATGCAATAACTTTTGCAATCTGATCCTCTAATGTAACGGCACATGTTAAGGCAACTAGTGATCCAAGGGAATTGCCAATAAGAATTATTTTCTCAGAATTCTTTGGTCTTATCACCTGTGCAATAAAGTCTTTCACTTGATTAGACCAAATCTCATTATCTAGTTTTCCAATTTGTCTAATCCCGGGTTGATCTGAATCTCCAAATCCTATTAGATCTAAAGAATATGAGGCGCAATTCCTTTTCGCAAAATATTCTAAATTTTTTCTCCAATGTTTTCGACTGGCTCCAAATCCATGGAGAAAGATAATTGGAACTTTATTATCTTCGCCTGCAACACTCCAACAAATTTTAAAACCATTCCAAATCCAGTAATTAGGAAAGTTGATATTTTCTTTGAAATTATTATTCATATATTCAAAAATTTTCAAGATATTTGCATTATCTACTTTTTTAACAAATAAATGTATATTGAATGTAAATTATAGTAATCATTAAATTTTACTATGGCTAAAGAAATTTTTAGTATTGCAGCAGTTTTTTGGATACTGATACCAATAGGATTGGTTGGAGGTGCTTTGTTATTAAAGTTTCAGGGAGATTGATTCTCACGAATACATCACAATTTGAGTTATGGTCTACAAGTTAAGTAAATCTTAAATATGAAGATTCTTTTAGTAGGAGCAACAGGGACACTTGGCAGACAAATAGCAAAGCAAGCTATAGAAGATGGACATGAAGTAAGATGCTTTGTCAGAAACCCAAGAAAAGCTTCCTTTCTACAAGAGTGGGGATGTGAACTAACAAAAGGTAATTTATTAAATTCTTCTGATATTGAATATTCATTACAAGATATTGAAGTAGTTATTGATGCGGCGACTAGCAGGCCAGATGATCCTAAAAGTATTTATGAAATTGATTGGAATGGAAAACTTAACTTATTCAATGCTTGTGAAACTTTAAATGTAAAAAGGGTAATTTTCCTTTCTATCCTCTTAACAGAAAAGTTTAGAAATGTTCCTTTGATGGACATTAAATTTTGCACTGAAAAACTTCTTGAGAAATCAGATTTAGACTATACAATTTTCAAATCCGCAGCTTTTATGCAAGGAGTTATTGGTCAATTTGCCATTCCAATCTTGGATAGTCAAGCAGTATGGATGAGTGGGACTCCAACTAAAATTGCTTATATGAATACTCAAGATATGGCGAAAATTGTTGTAGCAGCTGTTAATAATCCAAAAACCTACAGAACATCATTGCCATTAGTAGGCCCCAGAGCATGGGATTCAGATGAAGTTATATCTTTATGTGAAAAATTTAGTGAAAAAAAGGCGAAAATTTTTAGAGTTTCCCCCTTCCTAATTAGTGTCACTCAAAAAGTAGTTTCCTTTTTCCAAGATTCTCTAAATGTTTCTGAAAGATTGGCTTTTGCTGAAGTAACTAGTAGTGGTGAAGCATTAGATGCTGACATGAGCAAAACTTACGAAATATTAGAACTTAAGAAAGAAGATATGACCTCACTAGAGAGTTATATAAAGGAGTACTACCAACAAATACTTAAAAGATTAAGGGAAATGGAAGCAGATCTAAATATTGAAGAAAAAAAGAGATTACCTTTTTAATATTGCAATTTTAGACTTACATAGTATATTTGTACTATATCAATACCATTTATTATGTCTGTTTCTAAATCTAAAAATCTTGAACGAAAACTAGATATTTTTGCAAAAGAAGCAAAAAATCAATTGAATAATGTTTGCGGATCTTCATTATGGGAAAGCCTTGGGTTTGTTTTTTTTGATCAATTAGAAGATTCTGATAAAATTGCGAAAGCAAATTTTTACTATGGTCAACTTCAAATAATTAATGAAATTAAGTTTTCAATTTGAATTGAATTTCAAATTCTTACGTATGTAATTTTTCTTAAATCAATTTTGGCCAATCTTTTTCTGATAATATGAACTTAGTAAAGGATTAATTAATGATTGAAACTTCAGGAGTAATAGAAAAAGAACAGGGGAATGGATTTTATTTGGTTACGTTAGAACAGCCTGAAGGACATCAATGTTTATGCAGAGCTGCAGGTAAATTGACAAAATTTAGAATTAAATTATTAGCTGGAGACAAAGTATTAGTTGAGATAAGTCCTTATGATTTATCTAGAGGGAGGATTACTTATAGAGAAAGAAATGCGGGGGGTGCCAGAGTCACAACTAATAAAAATAACCCTAAGAGGAATAATAAGTAAAAAGTTACTTTAGATAATATTTTTTATTGCTTCTTTAAACTCACCTCTCTGTTTAACACCTTGCCATTGTTTTTTTAATAATTTTTCTTTAAAAAGTTGAACTGTTGGTGTGCCGTTGATACCAGCTTGCTTTGCAATATCTTGATCTTTATCAATATCTATTTCAACGCCAAGCACTGCACCATCAAGTTCTTTAATTACCCTTTTTAACTGAGGTTTCAAAACATGACATGGGCCGCAGCTTGGAGAACTAAAAATTACTAAGATAGGTTTTTTACTCTCGTGATAAAGTTTCCTTAATGCATAACTGCCTTTTTGCCATTCAGAATTTGGATCGAAAGTATCTTCACTAACTTCCTCTTCATTAAAATCTGATGAATTAAGTTTTTTTTCTGGTTCTGGTGTTTCTCTGACTATAGTTTTTGCTAAGTTTTTCTCGGCTAGCCATCTTTCGGTAGCTAATGCTGCCATGCATCCAGTTCCTGCAGCGGTAACTCCTTGTCTCCACTCAGAATCAACAACATCACCTGCAGCAAAAATGCCTTCTATAGATGTTTCTGGTCTTCCTGATTTGCAAGCAATATATCCTTTATTATCTAAATCAATTTTATTGCTTAAGAACTTAGTATTTGGTGTGTGCCCTATCGCGTAAAAAAGACCCTTTATATTGATTTCCCCTTTACCTTCTTCAGAGTGAATAGTTTCTATTTTCTCAAGCCATCCAGAACCATCAGCTTTATCAACCTTCGTGTTCCAATGGATTTCTATCTTTGGATTAGCTTTTACTCTATCAACCATTGCTGCGCTAGCCCTTAATTTTTCTGATCTAACAATCAAATGCACTTTACTACCATACTTTGTGAGGTATGCTGCTTCTTCACATGCAGAATCGCCTCCTCCTATAACAGCTAATTCTTCATCTCTGAATTGTGGAGTTGCTCCATCACAGATTGCACAAGCACTTATTCCTTTACTCCAGAATTTATCTTCATTTATCACTCCTAATCTATTTGCACTTGCTCCAGTTGCAATAATAATTGAGTTAGTTTTTATAGTCCCTTCTAAAGTTTTTAATTCAAAGGGATGTGAATCAGTATTTATTGAGACAACATCACTTTCGTATAAATTAGTACCCCATCTTTCTGCTTGAGCCTTCATTAGATCCATCAATTCAGGACCTAATACTCCATCTGGGAAACCTGGATAATTTTCAACAAATGTTGTAGTCATTAATTGGCCACCTGGAATTCCACCAGAGTTAAATCCTGTTACGAGTAGAGGTTGAAGATTTGCTCTCGCTGCATATATTGCAGCGGTATAACCCGCAGGTCCTGAGCCTATAATTACAACATTTTCTACGTTTGAAGTGTTCTCTTTATTCTCCATTTATTTGCAAATTTCACTATTAATAATAATAAACAAACCCAAATAATGTAGGGCGGGTTTCACTCGATCGATTTGTTATTTAATCGTTGACTTTTTGGTCTAATAAATTTTTTAATTCCTTTGGGAAGTTTAAAACAGAATCTTTTAAATTTTCGTTCTTTTCTCCAATATGTAATATCCACTCTCTAAATTCTTCTGCAATTGCAAAACTGTCTTCATATCTTTCTAGAGTGTCCATTGCAGAGATTCTGTTGGTTGCCCAACAGGTTGCGATGTCGATCCTTTTTCTTATAAAATTGTCCATTGAAACTTAAAAAGTTGTATATAGATAAACACATCAAACAGCTTATGTATTGTCTAATAAGTTACAACTTTGTACTTCCAAACAATAATTTAATCTTTAATTTATATTTGAGCAGATTTTTGCGCTAATTATAAAGAAAATATAAAGAATCAGGGTTAAACTGCCTCGCTGTGATTTGCAAGTAGTCTTTCCACTTCCTCGAAACCCTCTTTAGCTGAATTTATTGCAAGTTCCTCGCTAACTTTTTCTTCTGTTATTAATTTTGCGGATACTTTCTTTAAAAGAGTTTCTTTCTTTTCTCTTAGTGAACTAACAATTTCTTCTTCAATGATTGATTTTATTGCTTTAGAAATTATTTTTTTGTCATTTGCTTCCTCAAATGTGCCCTGGACTAATTCCTGAATAAATAATCGATGCACCTCACTACTTCTTAGAAAGCTTTCTGTGGCATTAATAATCCCTTCAACAAGAGCTTCATCAGGTTCAGAATCATTTTCTGCCAGCTTAAATTCCCAATCTAAATGTCTTCTTTGCCAACCTGCCGAGTGGAGACTAGGCATGACTGTTTGTGAGTATGTATCAACTGACATTTCATAAATTCTTTCTGCTAATTTCTCGCACCAGTCTTTGCCATGCTTTTCTAGATTTTTCTGCATAGCTTGTCTTGGAACAGCATGACCACCATGATGACTGTGACATACTCCATCAGGACATTCGATTGCTTTTATACTCATTGGATTATTTAGTGTCTATATATTCTAGATAGCTATTTTTTATAGAAAAGAAAATATATTTTTAACAAAAATCCAAGACTTTTGACTTTCTTCAATTTATATTTAGTATGTTAAAAAAATAAATAAATTGACAAAGATACTTATTCCTTCTGAAACAAGCTCTGGTGAAAGGAGAGTTTCAGCTACACCAGAAGCGGTAAAGAAATTAAAAAGCCTCGGATGTGATGTTTATATTGAAAGTTCAGCAGGAAAATTATCAGGATTTAGTGACTTATCATATGAAAAGTCGGGCGGAATAATAATAAATAACTTAGATCAAAAAATTTGGGGTGAAGCGGACTTAATATTTTGTGTTCAAACTCCATCAGAGGTTAATTTAACAAAATTAAAGAAAGGCGCTGTTCTTCTTGGTCTTCTTAACCCATATGGTAATAAGGAGCTTCTTAGGATTATAAATAGTAATAAGATTTCTGCTTTATCGCTAGAGTTGCTTCCGAGGATTAGTAGAGCCCAATCTTCTGATGTTCTTTCTTCACAGGCCAATATTGCTGGATATAAAGCCGTTCTTTTAGCTGCAAGTGAGTTAGATAGATATTTTCCAATGCTTATGACTGCAGCAGGGACAGTCCAACCTGCCAAAGTAGTGGTTCTTGGTGGAGGCGTTGCAGGATTACAGGCAGTTGCAACAGCAAAAAGACTTGGTGCAATAGTATTTGTATCTGATATTAGACCTGCAGTTAAAGAACAAGTAGAGTCCTTAGGAGCAAGATTTATAGAACTTCCTGAAGTGGACGAAAAGCCTGGAGAGGCAGGCGGTTATGCAAAAGCTGTAACACCCGAATTCCTTTCAAGACAGAAGGCAACTTTAACTAAATATTTATCTGAAGCTGATGTTGCTATTTGTACTGCGCAAGTTCTAGGTAAAAAGGCTCCTGTTTTAATAGACTCTCCAATGATTGAAAAAATGAGGCCTGGTGCAGTAGTGATTGATTTAGCAGTTTCACAAGGAGGTAACTGCGAAGGAACAAAATCAAATGAGACTATTATCAAAGATGGAGTGAAACTTATTGGGGCTGGCGAACTACCCTCATCAGTACCTTATGATGCAAGTTCACTTTATGCTAAGAACTTAACATCTTTGATTACACCATTTATAAAAGATGGTCTAATTAAATTAGATAAAGAGGATGAGCTAATTTCTGGGTGCTTATTAAGCGATGAAGGAGTTGTCCTTCAAAACAAAGTTTTTGAAATTTGAGGTTTTAAATTATGTCTTTTATAAGTCTTCTTTGGGTTCTTTTACTTGGTAGTTTATTAGGCCTCGAGTTAATAGGAAAAGTTCCTCCTACACTTCATACTCCTTTAATGAGTGGAGCGAATGCAATTTCAGGAATAACAATGCTGGCAGCATTGACTTTAATTGTGAAAGCAGAAGGAAACGTTCCACTTTTAATTATTGGTTCAGTTTCACTTGGATTTGCTCTTTTCAATGTTGTAGGCGGTTTCTTTGTAACTGATCGAATGCTCTCGATGTTTAGTCGTAAACCATCAAATAAGAAGTAATTTTTAACATGAATCTACCTGTAATCATTAAATTCATTATTGACCTTCTAGCAGTACTTTTACTGGCTTTGGGAATAAAAGGATTATCAAAAGTAAAATCAGCAAGGGATGCTAATAGATTGGCTGCATTTGCAATGTCGCTATCAGTAATAGGATTACTTTCATATTATTTGGGAACTTCTGGGATTGCTATTCAGTCTTGGATTTGGATAATAATTGGATCAATCATAGGTAGTTTGTTCGGTGCAATACTTGCAAAAAAAGTACCTATGACCTCCATGCCTGAAACAGTTGCATTGTTTAATGGTTGTGGTGGAATGTCATCACTTTTAGTGGCCTTGGGAGTAGCTATTTTCCCGATTTCTAGTAGTTCAGAGAATCTTGATTTTTTCAAGTCACTGATTAACCAAGTTTCTATATCTGTTTCTATATTTGTAGGAGCCATAACTTTCACAGGTTCAATTGTGGCAATGGCGAAGTTACAGGGTTGGTTGTCAACTCCAGGATGGACTCAGAGCAAAGTTAGACATTTTGTAAATATTGTTTTTGCAGTTGCTTCCTTGATAGCCTTTTTTGATTTGATAAACGGCAATACAAGTTCTATTTGGCTTTTAGTTATAGTTTCTTCTTTATTAGGTATTGGAGTTACTTTGCCAATTGGTGGAGCGGATATGCCAGTCGTTATATCTTTATTAAATAGCTATTCAGGGATTGCAGCAGCAGCAGCAGGTTTCGTTGTAGATAGTCAGCTTTTGATAGTAGCAGGCGCAATGGTTGGAGCAGCAGGTCTAATACTTACTCAAGTAATGTGTAAGGGGATGAATAGATCTTTGGTATCAGTTCTTTTTGGAGGATCTTTGTCTGCGCAAAGTACGGCCTCTTCTGGATCAGGAGAGTATACAAATATAACTTCTTGCAGTGTTGAAGAATGTGCATTGACTTTAGAAGCAGCAAATAAGGTAATAATTGTTCCTGGTTATGGTCTCGCGGTGGCTCAGGCTCAACATACTTTACGGGAAGTGACAAAAAAACTAGAACAAAATGGTATTGAAGTTGTTTACGCAATTCATCCTGTAGCAGGGAGGATGCCTGGACACATGAATGTACTTTTAGCAGAAGCAGATGTTCCTTACGAACAACTTAAAGAGATGGATGTTGTGAATCCTGATTTTCCAGCAACGGATGTTGTTTTAGTTTTAGGAGCAAATGATGTAGTCAATCCTCAGGCTAAAAATGATAGTTCTTCTCCTCTGTATGGAATGCCAGTTCTTGATGTGCAGGAAGCAAGAACGGTATTTGTAATTAAACGAGGTATGAGTGCAGGTTACTCCGGAATAAAAAATGACTTATTTGATCTGCCAAACACTTCTATGGTCTTTGGGGATGCGAAGAAGGTCTTAAATGATCTAATTGGAGAATTAAAGGATCTTGGTGTTGGAGAGAAATAATAGTAAATTTTCAAGTTTTTTCAGATTATTTAAAAAATAAGCCATTTCGAGAAGTTTTACCTTGGATAGGTGGCGACTTACAAACTTTGAGAGATACTTTTGTTATTGATTTTGGTAAATCAAAAAAAAATAAAAAAATATTCTTTCCGATTAATAAAATTCTTATTGAAAAATTTGAAAGTGATTTTCTTCTGGGTTTTTTAGAATTACCTGAAAACTTAAAATCTCTTAGGGGTTTTGTAATTGTTACACATGGGTTAGGAGGCTCAACTAAACGGTTTGGTTTAAGAAGAATCTCTAGGAAATTAGCAAATAATGGTTTTGGAGTTCTTAAAATAAATCTAAGAGGATCTGGATCTGCGAGATATTTAGCTAAAGGAAATTATTGTGCTAGATGCTCCAGTGATGTTAATTCAGCAATTAATTATTTTAAAAAATTGATTAATTTAGAGTTTAAAGATCTTATTAAGATTGATAGTCTTCCAATTTATGGAGTTGGATTATCTTTAGGCGGAACAATTCTTTTAAATGCCTGCTTAGATTACGATGAAAACAAAGGAGAAAAACTTTTAGATGGCCTAGCCTGCGTGAGTAGCCCTTTAGATTTATCATCATGCAGTTTATGCATTGAAAAACCTAGAAATTATATCTACCAAAGATGGTTACTTCACCGCTTAAAAAATCAATTATGGGACGGATTTAATGATGAAGGCAAACTTCTTAATAATGAAAAATTAAGAAAAAAAATTAGAAGTTTAAAAAGTATAAGGGAACTTGATGAGAAATTTACAGCTCCTAGTTGGGGATTTAATTCTTTAGAAGATTATTATATTAAAGCTTCTCCAATATTTAGAATCCAAAACTCAATAAAAAAATTACCTCCAATGCTTTTTATTCATGCTAAGGATGATCCTTGGGTTCCATATAAGGATACTTTGAATTTAAGAAAAGAATCTAATGATAAATTCACTATTTTTATAACTGAAAAAGGAGGTCATAATGGTTTTCATTCGATTAATGGCTGCTGGTCAGACGAAGTCGTAAAGAACTGGTTTATGAGTATCTAGGACTATTTAAAAATGGTGTTTTTTTGAAAATCCATTTTTCTATTGGCTTACCGTTAATAATATGTGAGGTAAAAATTTCAGAAATTTTTTCTGGAGAAACTTTCTCATACCAAATACCATCAGGCCAAATAAGAAGAATTGGACCGTTCTTACATACCGTTAAACAGTCAGCTTTTGATCTTAATATATGAACGTTTTTTGAAGATGGATCATTCTCAAATTTTTTTAATGTCTTTTTCAGACATTCCCATGTTTTTTGGCCTTCATTGCCTTTAAAGCATTTCTGTTTTGTGGGTGTTGCGCATAGTAGAAGGTGTTTATGAACCCCTTTGGTCATTTTTAAGAAACCTTCCCTTACTGCTTTTTGAATGATTCTAGGCAATGTTATGAGCTACTGCAAAAAACTTATTTAACAAAAGGTGAAGAAACTACTATGTATATTCATTATTGACATTTGATCTAAACTGAGAGGGATAAATCTTCTTTTTTTTATGACTGCCCAAAATTTTATTAATGTTGTTCGATTTAAATTAAAGTCAGATTGTGTAGATAAGTATTTTGAAGTAATAGATAAAACAAGTTTTGAGGGAATGACTCAAAGATATATCGCTAAAACTGGAGATTATGACTACTGCTTTGTTGGCATCTGGAAAAGTGCAGAAGCCATTGCAGCTCAAAGACCAGCTATGATTGCTCACCTTGATGAGGTTAGAGGATTTATGGAAGAGTTGTCTCCTGAACTTGGAGTTACTGATCCCGTTTCAGGAAATATTGTTTCTAAAGTTGGATATCATGATTGACAGTCGATCTAAAATTGGAAGGATAAAAACCTATTTTTATTTATGTTGAGAAAAAAAGAAAAACAAACTTTAACGAGACTCTTTCTTTTAGGTGTTGGTGCACCAATTGGGCTTGATCGCTTCTATGAAGGAGACGTAACAGGGGGATTCTTAGCTATTTTGGGTTTTCTTATCGCCTTGATAACAGTAGTCGGGTTGTTGGTATGGATCTTTCCTTTTATTTCAAAAACTTTTCGTTTGCTAAGAGAATTTGAAGATGCAGAAGATTAAATTAAATATTTACTACTCTTACTTATAGCAGCTTTTGCTTTACGTAAATATTTAAAACTAATTGCAATAAAGGGGGTATTAGGAATTATTTATAAGGGATAAAATGGGTTTAGTTATTTAGATGTTTTTTTATATTCACTTTTTATCCAATACTTACGTATTTTTTCCCTTTTTGAATTTCTTGCTCAACAAAAAGTCTGGCCCAATTGTCTACCTCAAGAATATCCTCCAATTCGGGACTCAAATTCAAATTCTCCATATGTGATTCACAAGCTTTACTTATAAATGTTGGAATTTCTTGAAAAGAAATTTTTTCTTTGAGGAATTGTTCGACAGCCATTTCATTAGCAGCATTTAAGACTGCGGGCATAGTCCCAGAAGATTTTCCTGCAGCATAGGCAAGTCCCATGCATGGATATTTAAACTCGTCTGGCTCTTTAAAAGTTAATTTTCCAATTTCACTTAGGTTTAATCTTTTCCAATTTGTTTTAAATCTTTCAGGCCAACTCATCGCATATAAAATGGGTAGTTTCATATCTGGCCAACCTAATTGAGCTAATACTGAAGAATCTTCCATCTCAATCATTGAATGAATAATACTTTGAGGGTGGATAACTATTTCTATATTTTCGTAAGAGGTCCCAAATAAATAATGAGCTTCTATAACTTCTAATCCTTTATTCATAAGAGTTGCAGAATCTACAGTTATTTTTTTTCCCATATCCCAATTAGGATGTGAAGTCGCATCTTCCACTGTGACATGCTTTAAATCCTCAACGGCCCAATCTCTGAAAGCACCACCAGAAGCCGTTAAATGTATGGCTTTTAAACCCTTAGGCATCTCTCCTGTTGAAAAATCTGCATTTTCATAATTAGGTAATCCTTGTAAACATTGAAAAATAGCAGAGTGTTCTGAATCAGCAGGTAAAAGCCTACTATTATTTTTCTTTAATGCAGGAATAACAATTGGTCCTGCCGCAATTAAAGTTTCTTTGTTAGCAAGTGCAATATTTTTCCCCGCATTAATTGCTGACATTGTTGGAATTAAGCCTGCGCAGCCTACTATCCCTGTTACCACAGTATCTGCCTTATCCCATGCTGCAACAGCGTTAATCCCCTGCTTCCCACCTAAAACCAAGGGAGCATCATCCAAATCTAAGTTATTAATATTATCTTTTAAATCTTCTATAAGACTTTCATCCTCAATTGCAACTACCTCTGGTTTATGTGTTTTAACTTGTTCAGTTAATAAATTAATATTTCTTCCTGCAGAAAGAGCTACGGCTTTGAACTTATCAGGCTGCTCACTAGCTATTTCAAGAGTTTGAGTCCCTATTGAACCAGTAGAACCGAGCACAGTAATGTATTTCAATTTTCTCTGATATTTCTAATATCTTCCCATTTAAAGGTGTATTTAAAAAACAAAAATTTCAAATTGGTTTTTTTCTTAAAATTTAGACCCTTATCCATGTTGTTATTTCCTTTGATTGATCAATAAGTTCAATACCTTTTTCTTTTAACAAATTCCTGATTTCATCCGCCTTCGCATAATTCTTTTCCATTTTTGCTTTCAATCTTTCATCAATAAGCGATGATATTTCGTCTTCTTTTATTTTACTTTCTTTTACTAAAACCTCTTTTTTAAGACCAAGTACATCGGTCAACTTTTCAAGAGTTTTAAAATTCTCAAGTAGAAAGAATTTTTCATTTAGGTCTATTTTAAAACCTTCAACCCTTTGAAATTGGTTTAAAAAGTTTTTTAATGGCTTCGCTAAATCATAAATAATTGCAATAGCACCTGCTGTATTAAGGTCATTTCCAAGAGCCTCAGAAAATTTAAGCTTTTTTTGAGATAATTCAAAACTTATTTTCTTTTTATATTCTTCTTCGAGATATTCATTTTTTTCAATAGATCTAAAAGCACCTTTTGTAAGGTCCATAAAAGAAAGGGCTACATTAATGTTTTTCCAAGCTTCTGAAGCACTCCTTAAAGCTTCTTCAGTAAAATCGAGTGGTTTTCTATAATTCACAGTCATAACAAAATATCGCAAAGTCATAGGGCTTATACCTGACTTTATTAGCTCTCTGATAGTTTTAAAATTTTTAAGGGATTTACTCATCTTTTGTCCATTTACATTGACCATCCCATTGTGTAACCAATAGTTTGCTAGCTTTTTGCCATTGGCTGCTTCTGATTGGGCGATTTCATTCTCATGATGAGGAAAAATCAAATCAGAACCACCTAAATGGATATCAATAGTATCTCCTAATTCATCTTTAACCATCGCCGAACATTCAATATGCCATCCTGGCCTACCTTTACCCCATGGCGAATCAAAAAATGGCTCATCATCTTTGGCTTTTTTCCATAGTGCAAAATCTTGCGGATTTAGTTTTTTACTATTTTCATCATTAGCCATTCTTCCTTGCTGATTGATATTTTGTTCTTGTATATTTTGATTACTTAGCTTTCCATAATTTTTATTTTTAAAAACAGAATAATAAACATCTCCATCTCTAGAGTATGCATAACCTTTGTCCTCGAGGATTGTTATGAAGGAGCAGATATTGCATATATGATTAGTTGCTCTTGGCATACTATCCGGTCGCATTATCCCTAAAGAATCCATATCTTTATGAAATTCAATAATATTCTTTTCAGATACTTCCTTCATTGAACTGCTTTCTTCTTTCGCTCTTTTTAAGATCTTGTCATCAATATCTGTAAAATTTTGAACATATTTTACTTTGAAATCACTGTAAATTAAAAATCTTCTCAATACATCCCAAGCTATATAACTTCTGGCATGACCAAGATGACATAAATCATAAACAGTTACTCCACAACAATAAATTTTTACTACATCATCAATAGGCTTAAAAACCTCAACTCTTTTGCTTAAAGTATTAAAAAGTTTAATCATTTTAAATTAAGTATTTCATAGGGTTTATTTTGTCTCCATCCAATTGTCTCCAATACCAATATCAACTAAAAGAGGCACATTTAATTTTATACAATCTTCCATAGTCTTCTTTACTAATTTCGTCGTAATTTCCAAAGAATCTGGTTCAACTTCAAACAATAATTCATCATGTACTTGCAAAAGCATTTTTGCGGGAACATTCATTTCTATGAATTTCTTATTTAGTTGAACCATTGCAATTTTAATAATGTCTGCACTTGAACCCTGAATTGGTGCATTAGCTGCGGCTCTTAATGACTGTGCTTCCATGCCAGCCCTTCTTGCAGATTGCAGGTCAATTTCGTAAGGATCTTTCCCTATTAATCTTCCAAGTCCATTTTTATCAAACTTAAATTCTCTTTTTCGACCAAAAATTGTTTTTACATAACCTTTTGATAAGGCTAGCCTTTCTTGGAGTTCAAGAAATTTGAAAATTTTTGAATATCTTTCTTTGTATTTTATTAGGAATTCTTTTGCCTCTGGAGTACTTACTCCTGTTGAACGAGCAAACTTTTTTATACCCATACCATAGATAACTCCGAAATTTATTGTTTTCCCAACTCTCCTTTCTTCGGATGATATTTCTTCTTTCTCGAAAATTAATCTTGCAGTCAAAGAATGAATGTCATCATTTTTATGAAACGCATTAATTAGTATTTCTTCATCAGCTAAGTGAGCAAGTATTCTTAATTCGATCTGAGAATAATCAGCTGATAAAAGTTTCCAATTTTTTTCAGGCAAGAATGCTTTTCTGATTCTCCTACTAAATTCAGTCCTAACCGGTATATTTTGAAGATTAGGATTGCTACTACTTAGTCTCCCAGTCGCTGTAGCAGCTTGATTAAAGTTTGTATGAACTCTTCCTGTCTTTTCGTTTATAAGATTTGGAAGAGCATCAATATAGGTGCTAAGTAATTTGCTAAGAGTTCTGTGTTTTATTAAATGTTGGATTATTTCATGTTCGTCGACTAATCTTTCAAGAACTACTGCATCTGTACTCCATCCTGTTTTTGTTTTCCGTGATTTTTTCTTATCCAAATTTAATTTTTCAAACAAGATCTCACCAAGTTGTTTTGGTGAAGATAGATTAAAAGTCTCTTCTGCTAAATCATAAACTTTACTTTCAATATCTCCTAAGGTACTTTTTAGTTCTTTTGAGAGTTTATCCAAATAAGGGATGTCAATGGTTATTCCATTCATTTCCATTTGAGACAATACCGGCTCTAAGGGTAGCTCAATTTCTTCGAACAATTTGATTAATTCATTTTTTTCTTTTGAGAATCTTTCTTTAAAAATTTTGACAATCTTAAAAGTTAGAAACACATCATAACCGCAGTAAATACTAGCTTCATCAATATCAACAAATGAAAAGTCTTTATTTTTTCCAACTGTTTCCTTAAATGAAGGAGGTTTAAATCCAAATAATCTAAAACTAATTTCACTTAACCCATGCTTCTCCTGATTATTTAGAAGATAGTCTGCTAACAAGGTGTCAAAGGTTACGCCTTTAAGATCAAGTCCATGATTAAAAAATATTTGCCTGTCAAATTTGGAATTTTGGAGTGCCTTTTCTTTTTTTGGATCTTCTATCCAAGTTCTTAGTTTTGAGAAAACATCTTCAATCGATAATTGCTTTGGGGTCTCTTTTTTTGTTTGATGACCAAGAGGTATATAAAATAAATCATCAGTTTCTTCTCCAAGACATAGCCCTATCCCAACAAGTTCCGCATCGATTGGATTTAAACTATTAGTCTCTGTATCTAAAGAAACTATCTCATTGGTCTTTTCTAATCTTTGAATTAATTTATCAAGTAATTCAAAATCATTTACAACAGTTACTTTGATTTTAGGGATTTTATTTTCACTATTTTCTAATTCACTTTTACTAGAGACCTTTGGATCTCTCTCCTCCTCTTTAGCTACATTATTTTTGTCAAAACCACCTTTACTAAAAGTTGAATTAAAAATATCAATTTGCCGAAGTAGTGTTGATAATTCAAGTTTTTGGAGTGACTCTGAGAGGAGTTCTTGATTTATATTTTTTAATTCATAACCATCACTTAATATTAAAGGCACTTCAGTATTTATTTTTGCTAAATCCCTGGAAAGAAAAGCATTATGCTTATCGTTTCTAAGCTTGTCTATAACCGAACCTTTGATGAATCCTTTATATTTTTTATCATTGTTCTGCTGAATCTTCTCCAAAGCCTGATAAATCCCATCAAGTGTATCGTTTTCTTTTAGTAGATTAATTGCAGTTTTTGGACCTACCCCTTTAATACCAGGAATATTATCAGAACTATCACCAGTTAGAGCTTTAAGATCAACTACTCTTTCTGGGGCAACACCTAATTTTTCTTTTACTCCATTTTCATTCATAAGAGTTGGATTACCACTTTTTGCATATGGACCACCACCCATATAAAGTACATAAATATCTTTTTGATCATCTACTAATTGAAATAAGTCCCTATCCCCAGAAAGAATATTCACGCACCATCCTTTAGAAGAAGCATCATTTGCGATTGTGCCTAGGAGATCATCCGCTTCGTATCCTGGAGATTTAAAAATTGGTAAATTAAGGCTTTCTTCTAAAATGATTTCTAGTTGTTCAATATCCTGAAAAAAAACATCTGGTGCTACATCTCTATTGGCCTTATAATTTGGATCTAATTCATGTCTGAAAGTTGGTTTTTCGGTATCAAACGTAATACAAACACCCTCAGGACTAATATTTTTGCAATTGTCCAGAAGACTTTTTAGAAATCCATAAGTGACACTTGTTGGAAATCCCTCTTTAGTGGTTAAACCTCCATCAATCCCTTTGCTAAATGCATAGAAGCTTCTAAAAGCAAGTGAGTGGCCATCGACTAATAGTAAAATTGGTTTTTTAGAGTTTTCAGATTTTAAACTCATTTTCTCTTCTTAGCCCAAGGTGGAATATCAATAAAGATTTGCTCTCCAGGTTCTAATCCATCAATGACTGAAGTTTTATTTCCACTACTAATACCAATTTCGATTTTTTCAAATTTGGGAGAATTGTTTTTATCAACTTTCAAAATTCCTTTTTCACCTTTTTCTGTGACAATAGAAACTGTTGGCACTAAGATTTTTTCTTCAATACCTTCGACTCTAAATTCAAGATCTGCAGTCATTCCAATTTTAATTTCTTCAAAAATATCTTTAAAATTTAAAGTTACTTCGAATGAGGTTACATTATTATCTTTTATAGCTCTTGTAGCTATTTTTTTAACTATGGCACTATATTTTTTTGAGGGATAAGCCTCAATTCTTACTGAGGCTACTTGACCTATTCTTATTCTGCCAATGTCACTCTCAGGAACTTTGGCAACAATTTCAAGACCCTCTGATAGTTCAAAAATAAAGTTTTTGGTTTTAGGGTCTGAACTTAAGTTTGTACTTGGTGTGACATAAGATCCTATCTCTGCATATTTTGCAGTTATTTTCCCTCCATAAGGAGCTTTAATTAGATAGAAACTTTTTTCAGCTTTTGCATCATTAAGTTTGGCGCTACTAATGTCGTATTTGTTTTTATAACTTTCATAATCTTCTTTACTTACCGCACCTTCTTGATATAAGTATTCCCTTCTTAAAAATTCAGATTTTTGTTTTTCGACATTTAATTCAAGTTCTTCAATTTTATAGATAAAGTCTTCATCATCGAGTGAAGCTAAAACCTGATCTTTTTTTACAAGATCGCCCTCATCTACTTTGATTTCTTTTATTAAACCTTGCTTCCGAGGTCCAATATTGCTTGTCCTGATTGCTTTTACTTCACCACTTGTATTAATTGAATCTGAGAGGATTCCTTTCTCAACTTGAACTACAAAATCAGAAATGTCTTTTGATTTATTTTTCTTGAAGGAATTGGTTATAAAAACGAAAAATATGGCTAGAGAAAGCAATATAAGTCCACTTCTTAGATTTATATTTTTTTTTATTAAATCAAACATTTCTTTTTAAAAGCAGAAGTAGAGAATATTTAGGAACTAAATAAATAATCAAGACGATTATAATTAACTTATCCAAGATTGGTTAAGTAAATACTATATTACTAGAAGATGTTTTCTTGATAATTTTCCCATAAGTTTTTTCAAATGTTAAAAGCAGGTATTATTGGATTGCCAAATGTTGGGAAATCAACTCTATTTAATGCACTTGTAGAAAATGCTAAGGCCCAAGCGGCTAATTTTCCCTTTTGTACTATAGAACCTAATAAAGGCATAGTTTCAGTCCCAGATCAAAGGTTGCAAGAGTTAGGTAATTTAAGTTCTAGCCAAAATATTATCCCAACAAAAATTGAATTTGTAGATATTGCGGGACTAGTAAAAGGAGCTAGTAAAGGAGAAGGTTTGGGAAATAAATTTTTATCAAATATTAGGGAGGTTGATGCAATAGTTCATGTTGTAAGGTGCTTTGAAGATAATGATGTAATTCATGTTTCTGGGAAGGTAGATCCGTTGGATGACATTGAGATAATTAATCTGGAATTAAATTTAGCTGATTTATCTCAACTCCAAAAAAGAAGAGAAAGAATTAAAAAACAGGTTAGAACTAGTAAAGAGGCAGGAAAAGAAGACACATTACTGGAAAAAATTGAAGAAGAGCTAGAGAAAGGCCTTTCAGTTAGATCAATATCTTTGAGTGAAGAAGAAAATTTAATAATCAAGCAACTAGGCTTCCTTACTGCTAAACCAATTATTTACGCAACAAATTTGAATGAAAATGATTTAGCTGAAGGTAATGATTTCTCATCAAAAGTTCATAGTCTTGCAAGCAATGAAAATACAGAATGTATAAAAATATCAGCGCAAGTTGAATCTGAATTAATAGAGTTAGAACCAGAAGATAAAAAAGACTACCTTATGGGTTTAGGAGTAGAAGAAGGGGGATTAAGTTCTTTAATTAGATCAACATATAAATTATTGGGATTAAAAACTTATTTCACTACCGGCGAAAAGGAGACAAAAGCATGGACCATAAAAGATGGGATGACTGCGCCACAGGCAGCAGGAGTAATTCATACTGATTTTGAAAAAGGATTTATAAGAGCTCAGACTATTTCATATCAAAATTTAATTGATTCAGGTTCAATTGCCAATGCAAAAACTAAAGGTCTTTTAAGAAGTGAAGGTAAAGAATATATTGTTAACGAAGGTGACGTAATGGAGTTCTTATTTAATGTTTAGTAAGTCTCTTAAGGCTTACTATTTTGCTTTTTGAATTTAAATTCAAAAAATGAAATTAATAAAATTAAGATACATCCTAAGCAACTTCCTATTAACCCAAAAACAATAGTTGTAAAGCCATCATCGTAACCATATTGTAATTGTGGGAAGTGAGGGGTTATTGGCATTATTTTTCAACAGAATTTTCAATATCTTCAAGTAAATGTTTAGTAGATCTACTAAAGCCATTAGTTTTTAAATAGTTTTGAGCTTCTCTAAATTTTTCAGCTACTCTTTTTGCATAAGGAGTATTCATAGAATTTTGAGTCATGTTGAAAAATGCGACTCATTTTATAATCTGATTTAGGTAAACCCTTGATAAGTATTCAAAAATACAAGAATATAAAAATAGGATTTTTTACTTACTAAGAAATTTATTTTGAAAAGTTCTTGACTCTCCAAAATAAAGTTTTTTCAAATTAGAAAAATTTACAATGAAAAATATATTATTAATTCTTTTTTTTGTACTTTTATTTTTATTATTTTTTTATTCAAAACGAAATAGAAGGTTAGCCCAAAAAACAACAATTATTCCAACTTATCTACCTTTCTTAAAAGAACAAGAATTTAATCCTGACATAAGCACTGATAATTGGGATTTACACAAACTTAGATTAGATAAATTTAAAAGATCACAATATAAGGGATTAACTTTCTTTGTAAGTTCACAAAATAGAATTTACTATCTTTCTGAAGAAGGGGATAAAGTTTATTGCTAACAGGTGAAATTAATTTTATAAATTAAGAAAAGCCGTTAGAAATTAATAATATTCAATGAAGTATTTATTTTTATTATCAGAAAAGTTCTATAGGTTTATCGAATGGGAGTGGAATACCTTAAAAAATCTAAGAAGAACAAAAAGAAAGAATTTTTTTCTAAGAGGATCATTCGCTTTATTTAGTTTATTCTCTATTCTTTTTTTAATATTTTCTCCTCCTATCGCTTTTGGATTGATATTTGGAGAGGGATTGAAATTTAGTACTTTTTTTATTTGGATATGGATTTTAAATTTGAAGTTTTTTTGAAAATGTATGATTAATTTCATGAGATTATTTAAAATTTAGAATATAAAAAATTTACCTTATGCCAAAGATATTCAAACAAAATAAGTTTGCTTTGTTGGGAGCAAATATATTAATAATTTTGTTCTGGGTAACTATATCTTCTTTTTTGCTAAATTTATTTCAAAATGAAAATGCCCCATTTTATATTTATAAAATTTCTTTTTTAATCAGATTCCTCCCTCCTATTTGGGTTACATGGTTCCTATGGATAAAAAGAGGTGGTTTAAAAAGATAAATAACAAAAGTATTGTTGCGTATTTACTATAAAAATAAATCAGTTAAAATCTGTGAGCTTACTTGAAATTTTCATGTAAGAATTAGGTAATTGAGAGATTGTTTTTAGCTAAGAAACAATCTCTTTTTTTTATTTTTTCTCATAAAAAAAGTGCTTGTCAGTATCCCTAATGACAAACACTCATGACGATCAATTTTTTAAAATTAAACAGGTAATCTATTATCAATTTCAACCACTCCAGAATCCATAAGACGGCCAATTTTAATAACTAATGCCATATCTAACCTTGAAAATTCGGATTGATGACTAGTTATCCAATCAAGTTCTGAAAGAGTTATTACGCCTAAAGTATTAACTTTAAGAAAAAGTAAGCCTAAATTCATTTTAAAAGATTCCTGGGATAATCCAGCCGAATAAGCCATAATTTACTACTAATGCAAATAAGCCCATCATTGCCATTCTTCCATTAGTTCTCTCAGCATTTTGCCAATAAGTTGATTTTGAATTTTCCATTTTATTTGAGTTGAAGGTTGACTTAATAGTAAGTTTTAAACGAAACCAGGAATTATTTGACCTGTTGTTAGATATGCTCCAACAGCAGCAATTAATCCAAGCATTGCGAATCTGCCGTTAAGAGTTTCAGCAACTACTTTTTCTTTCTCGATTGTTTTGACTTTTGTGTTTGTGTTTTTCATTTGATTAGAAGATGAATAGTTAAAATTTTCGTTTTGAAATTGCTTAGTTAGATAAGCAACGAGTATAGCTGTAAAGAATACAATTACGGCTAAGAAACCTGAAAGTGGACTCATTAAAAAATGCCAGGAATAATTTGTCCGGTTGATACGTAAGCACCTACTAACGCAACAAGCCCAATCATTGCCCATCGACCGTTAACTTTTTCTGCATTTTGTGGGTAGCTGTCATAAGAAACGGACTCATCTATGTAAGGACGCGTCTCAGTAGGAAACATATTCTGTCTGCCACCTGATTCAGTAGTAACGTTTGAATTAGCCATTTAAGTTGTGTAATTGTTAACTAATGTAACACTACTATTAACAAATGTAAAGCAAAAGGCTAAAAATAAGTTATTTCCAAGACTTATGCTACGTATATGTAGCATAATCGTTACATATAAAGTTAAATACTTATTGAATTTAAAGAAGCAACCCTTTTTAAAGGGTATTGAACTTAATATTGAATTAGAAGCAGCCTAGAAATATTGCAAATCTCATGAATATTTAATAGCTTTTAGGATATTAGTGTTTACAAAGAAGGTAAATTTATTAAATGCAGCCTGGAACTTTTGAATTATTGATTCTAGTATTTATCTTTTTAGGTCTTCAAGCTTGGTGGATTATCCCTATAGTTATTAAGAATAATAAATTAAATAAGAGAGGTAAGGATTTAAGAAAGGAAATTAAGCAATTAGAAAAGTTATATAAAAAATGATTAATATTTTTGTAATTTGTTCAATCTGTATTTTGAGGATTGAACTTTTTAAGAAGAGCAGCTGTAGTGGGATACTCCTCCATAGTTAAAATACTTGCTTGGCTTTAGTCGATTATATTTTTGATCTATTTCTGAGGGTTGCTCTATATATGGGTTTCTAAAAACATCCTGCAAATCTTTTATTTTGTTGTAATTTCCTTTTTCAGCTTCTTCATATGCGGGAACTACCATCCATTCACGCCAAGTATAGACTGGATTAAGGGACTTCATTGTTGCCGATTTTGCTTTAATATTTCCCTCTTTCTTCAAGACTGATTGCCAGTTCTCAAGCCATACTTCCCACCTATTATTTAGCTCATCATTAATTGTTAAATAGAAACTGTCTTTTAAAGATTCTAAGTTATTAGGTATTTCAGAGAGTTTACGAAACAAAATTGTATAGTCTGCTTTTGAAATTACCATGAGATTAAAAAATTCATTTATTAGAGTTTCGTTGTAATGTTCTAAACCAAGCTTGTTTGCCCACATTTTCTTCAGCTCTTTGTTCATCAATTCTGAAAAATCCTTTTCGATTTGATCTAACTTTTCTTGATCTTTTTTGCTTTCTGAAAGTAACGGACTAAGAGAGGAACAAAATGTTTTAAAGTTAATTGCCGCAGCAGAAGGTTGGTTGAAAAATGAGAAATGTTCACCTCCACCTGTCCATGGTTGAAATCTTGGATCAAATAATTCACAGAATCCAAAGGGGCCATAATCCAAGGTATAACCTCCAGCAGCACAATTATCACTATTGAAGTTACCCTGGCAATAACCAACTCGCATCCAGTTGGCTATAAGTGATATGAGTCTTGATCTGTATAAAGAAGCCAGTTTTATTACCTTACTTTCAAGTGAAATCTCATATTCAATTTCATCTTTATAATTTCTATCAATTAGATGTTGAACTATCATCTTTAGTTCATTGAGGGCCTCATCATGCGCATAATTACGAACTCTTCTTGCAAAAAGTTCAATCTGGCCTACACGTAAAAAAGATGGCGCGACTCTCGTAGTAATTGCCGCTTGATTATCAATCATGATGTCAGGTTCAAAATACCTGGACCCTTTTGAGTACCACGGTCTTCTAACTATTTCTGAACGTGAGACATAAAGTGTTAAAGATCTTGAGGTAGGGATTCCCAAGGAATCCATTAATTCCTGTGCGAGAAATTCTCGTACGCTAGACCTTAAGACAGCTCTACCATCTGCTCCACGACAGTAGGGCGTTGGACCTCCTCCTTTAAGTTGCATTTCCATTCTTTTCCCATTGAACAAACCTTCGAAAACAGAAATTGCTCTGCCATCGCCATAACCATTGCCAGTGCCAAAGGGACATTGTTGGGTATATTCAGTTCCGTAAATAGATAATGCATAACCTGTTGCCCAACCAACAGGACTCATTGGATAATTAGCAACAGAAATATCACCTGAGAAAAAACGACAAAAATTCTGGTCTTTAATAAGATCTGGACTTAGCCTTAGTTCTTGAAAAAGTTTGTTGCTATGGGAAATAAATTCTGGATCTGGAATAGCAGTTGGAACAACTGGTACGTAATGACCTGAATATACTGAACGCGGCTTATGATCATTTCCATTTTTGGTTGATTGAGGATCTGCTTTAAGAGAATTCATAAAAGAATAGTCAGATAGTTGAGAAAATTCAGAAAAATTTTCTGTAAGCTTTCCTTTTAATGATTCAGATTTGTTTGACATCAAATTTGCTATCTATTCTTGTAGTCGTTCTAATTTATTTAAATTAAACATTTAAATGTATTTTATATAGATTCTATAAGGGATGGTTTTTGCCGATACGTTCGAGATTAAATAGAAGTTAAAATTTAATATTTATTAAAAAAAGATTCAGCAGTAAAAGATTTTCTTGAGAAAAATATTTAGACTTTAAAAATAAGACCAAGCACTTAGCCTTAATATCAATTTTTTAATCAATAACCATTGCAAATACTTAATTATTGACTAGTATTTTTTTGAGTTTGCTCAAAAATAATGCGAAAAAGTTAAACTATTTTATCTTTTTTTGACTTGTACCCCTCCCCCTATTTCGGCACTATATCGCAGTAAATTTATTCAATTTTATACATTATTATTTTTACTATATTTTTAACTTACCCAGCCTTTAAGCAAATCAAACACACTAATAAATAGTCCAAAACCAATAATTGGGGGCGCAACCCACCTTGTCATGAATTTCAAATAACGTGTCGTTTTGATTCCAACTTTTGAACCACTAAGTTCTTCATTAAACTTTCCAGGGACTACCCATCCCATAAAGAAAGTAACCAAGAATCCACCAAAGATTAGTAATACACCTCCAAAAATCGAATCAATTGTCCCAAGAACGTTTAAATTTAATGCAGAGGGAATGCCTGCTAAGAATAGGAAAAGAGTTATCAACCAAACCGATTTTTCTCTTTTAAAACCAAATTTATCCATTAAAGATGAAACTGGAACTTCTAATAATGAAACAGAGGAAGTTATTGCTGCAATATAAGCTAGTGCAAAAAATGCAACAGCTACAATTCTTCCAACCGCTCCATATGAACCAAGGCCTGTAGGAATTGATATAAATAATGCACCAACTGTTGATTCAGAAATAGCATCACTTAAACCAAACGTTAAAACAATCGGAAAAGTAATAAGTCCTGCCATAAGACCTACCAAAGTATCCAATGATGCAACTCCAACACTTAGTTTTGGAAGATTACTCTTTTTATTTAGATAGGAAGCATAAGTCACCATAACCCCAATTCCTAAACTTAAAGAAAAGAAAGCTTGTGTAAAAGCATTTCTTATAGTTTGAGGGTTCCTTAATTCATCAAAGTCAAACTTAAACAAAAATGTTTTATATCCTTCCCATGCGCCTGAAAGTGAAGTGGCCCATATTGCAAGAAATAGAAGAATTATAAAAAGTATAGGCATAAAGAATCGTGTTACCTTTTCGATTCCTTTTTTTATCCCTGATGAAACTATTATGGCTGTAAGAACGAGACTTAATAGGTGCCCCAATAAAACACTGCTACCACTACTAATTGAGCCAAAGAAAGTTTCTGCATCACTTAAATTTTTTGGTAATCCAAAAAATAATGAATGGAACAAGGTATCTGCGGTCCAGCCCATTATGACTGAATAATATGATGCTATTCCTAAGGGAGCTATAAAGAAAAGAATTCCTAATGGATACCAATTTTTCCCAGCTAACTTTACTGGTGCAAGCAATGTGCTGGCAGTAGCGTTTCTTCCTAAAGCCATTTCGGCAACAAATACCGGAAGGCATACAATTAAAACGATTAGTATGTATAAAATTACAAAAGCAGCACCTCCACCTTGGGAGGCTCTGTAGGCGAAACCCCAAAGGTTACCAAGTCCTACTGCGCTACCAGCAGCTGCAAGAATGAATCCCAACTTACTAGTCCATTGTTCTCTTGGAGAAATTTTTGAGTCCAAAATTAAAATCTGTTTTTTATAGTTGATTTATAACTCATAAATAAAAAATAGTTAATACGTTGCTTAATAAAAACTAATCTTTATTCAAGTATTTTTTTTGCAAAAAGATTTAAAATCTAAGAAATATCTTATTACTACTATGACTATTGAAACGACTATTCTAGATTTTCAACTAAGTAATACGTTTGAACAATATGAATCTCATATGAATGCTGAGGAACAACAGTCGATGTTTAAAGAAATGGGAGTTAAAACATTTTATATTGGTAAATCATTAGATGTTCCTCAACGGGCAACTGTAATTTTTCAAGGACCAGAAAATGTTCTATACGATATTTTTATGAATCCTGAAACAAAACCTATTGTTGAAGCTTCAGGGCATATTTATGAAGGTACAAAAATAACTCGATGGATTTCTTGAAAAAATAAATATTTTATGAATTATCAACTTTTAATTGAATCATATTGTTTTGGGACATCCCTTTCTGAGCAAGAAATAGAACTTTTAAGTCTTGAACTTGAAACTCAAATCATGAACATTAATATATCAACAGAATTTGGCTGTTTTAAATCGGCCCCTACCAATATTTGCGAAGGTCTAAATTTAAAAAAAGATACTTATTGGATTATGTGCCTTGCTCAAATATTAGATTTACATAAGCCCCCCCAATTTGGGAAAACGAAAAGTGTGGAGGTTTTCGATTTACTTCTTGAAAAAGGACTTGTTATTGGTTAATTATTTGAGTATTAAAAAAATAAGTTGTTTATTCTTTATTCTGATAGCATTAGCCTAGGGTCAGATAAATAAATGAAAGATTCTAATGAATTGATATTAGGAAATATTATTAAGCTAACTAGATCAAGTGAAAAGAAATTTAAACTAGGAAATTTTAAAGGTGCAATAGATGACAAAATGAAGGCTAATGCAATATTGAAATCCAAAGCTTGTGATGAAATAATTATTGAAAAATATAGAGAAGAATTATCTAGATTGTATTCCTCAAAATTTGATCTTATTTTCGATCATAAGCTGAAAATTGATGAAATAAAGAGAAATGAAATAGTAAAAATGCTGGAACAAAAAAGTAAGGAAAAATTAAAAAATCTTGATTATAGAGGTGCAATAAAAGCATTAAGAAGGGCAGAAAAATATATATCAAATTAAAAACAATCCAAACTACCTTGAGCTTTAAGAAGTTTTGCTTATTGTGTTTTTTTTAGCTCAGTTTAAAGTTGAAATACTTAAGTAATAATTTATGCAAAAACAAAATAAAAAGAAAATAAAAAGTTTTGATAAAAAGGAATTAGATGTTTTAGATAGGTTTTTGAGAATCTTATGGAGAAAAGAGGTTCAATACAAAATAAATATCTGATAAAAGCATATTTGAAGGAGATATCTTATGAAAGTTCGAATAGGATTACTAATTATTCTTTTTATTTTTCACTCATTATCTGATTTTGAGTTTAAAAAAAGAGTATTAAAAAATAAGTTTAGAAGGGCTCAAAAATTAAATTAAATCATTTGATCAAAGACATGAATTTAACAAAAGGTATACAAAAAAGTTTAGGTCCTGGAATTTTGCTAGCTGGAGCGGCTATTGGGGGTTCTCATTTATTGTCATCAACTACTGCTGGTGCAAGGTTTGGATTTTCATTAGTTGGCCTAATCCTTCTTACTAATCTTTTTAAATATCCATTCTTGTTGGTTGGGACTAGATTTACAGCTTCTACTGGTAAATCATTATTAGAAGGTTTCAAAGAGCGGAATTCTTTATATCTTCCTTTATTTCTAATAGTTAGTCTAATTACAGGTACTTTCACAATAGCGGCTGTAAGTTTTGTCTCTGGTGTTCTTTTAACTAATATTCCCTTTTTCTCAGCTTTTCCAGCCATGGACTTGTCTATAGGAATCCTGATTGTTTCTGGAATGATATTAATTCTTGGGAAATATAAAGCCCTTGATAGGATTTCGAAATTTTTAGTATCTCTTCTAACTTTTTTAACATTATTTGCAGTTTTATCACTTTTATTCAAAGGTTCAATAAATGAGTCTCTAAAAATTAGTTTTTTTGAACCAGAAGTCAGCCCATGGAAGTTAACAAATTTAGCTTTTTTGATCCCATTAATGGGATGGATGCCTTGCCCAGTAGAGTTGTGTGTTTGGCCTTCTTTATGGATGTTTTCTCGAGCAAAAGATTCAAACTACAAACCAAATATTAGTGAAGCAGAATTTGATTTTAATCTCGGTTACTTAATAACTGTTGTTACTGCTATTTTCTTCCTTACTCTTGGCGCAATAACAATGTATGGTACTGGCGATGGAATGCTTTCCGGAAGTGGAGTTTCTTTCGCTCAAAAGTTAATACTCCTTTACACTAAATCCATCGGGAATTGGGCTAAATGGATCATAATACCTGCAGCATTTGCCGCAATGTTTAGTACTACAATTACTTGTCTAGATGCATATCCAAGAAGTATTTCTGCTATTCAAGGATTATTGAGAGGCACTGATTTTGGACACCTGGATTCCAAAGCAGAGCGAAATAGATTTCAAATTTGGATGATTGTACATATCTTTGCATCATTAATAGCTTTGCTTATTGCAAGGTCAGGAGGTATAGGAGTAAAAGATTTTGTATTTGCTGCAATGACTGGAAGTTTTCTAACCGCCCCTTTATTCGCGTGGATGGCAATGGATACTATAAATAGCAAATTAGTACCATTTAAAAATAGATATGGATTTTTTCTAAAAACAATAAGTTGGATAGGATTAATTTTTTTAACATTATTTAGTTTATTGTTTATTGCAAATTCATTTTTTGGGATTGGGATTTATTAATTTGAAAATAAAAAATCATTAAAGGGTTGATTTTTCTTCAGAATTCGTTTCTCTAAAGATATATCATTTTTGGTACTACTCATGGTTATGCCCCAATCTACCTTGGAAAGCTTATTATTTTTTTTGATACTTTCTCTTCTTGCAACGTACATTGTTAATTTAAAGTATTCTTCAAAATTAAAAATGCAGAAGTAGTTTTTTTATTTTTTTCTAAATTTGTTTTATTTCTTTGGATCACTCCAAGTCTCTTTGTATAACCAGCTCAAAAAAGTAAGAGTAAGTATATTCCCAAATGCATAAGTTATTCCTAATAATGGGTCATAAATATTGGCAATAATCGTCGACATCATGAAGATTATTAACCCTGAAACAACCAAATCCTCAATAGGCAAATTTTTAAAATCTACCGAATTTATCATTTGATAATTGTTTTTAATAGATTAAATTAATTATAAAACAAACAAGTAACTTATTTATTTATAAGGTAATATCAAAGATATGAATAATTTTATAATTGCAAAAATAATTATAGTTTTTTCATCATTATCTTATTTGAGTGTTTCTTTTTTAAGAAATTATAATTCTCCAGAAAATATAGAAAAAAGATGTATTCTTAAATTTGAAAAAGATTTTAAAAATAATTTGGAAACATCTCATGAAGAATGGAATCAAATTTTAGATTTAGCTGATAACAATTATTTAAAATGTATGGGAATACCTAAGTATTAATTATGGGAGAGGCAAAGAGAAGAAAAAATTTAGGTATTTCGCCTAGAGAAAAAACTGAAGATATCAAGCTACCTCAACTTGATAAAAAAGCTATACAACAAAAAGTAAGGTCTACATTATATAAATATCCAATTATCCCTTTTCTTTTTTATGGAGCTGCAATATTGATCCTAATAGGAGGTTTATTTTATGTTTTCAAATCCTTTAATATTGTTTAATTATAAGGATTGTTGTTTTTTATATTTATGATTCTTTGGCGGCATCAATTAAAAAAAATTTAAGGATAATAAATGAACAATTTTTTTGAGCAAATATAATTAAAGAAGTAATATATAAGAATTATTTACGATTGACACCATCATATAGTGTTGTAATTTTGGATTAAATTAAAACTATTTATGAAAAAAATAAATAAAAAATATGCTGAAATTATGCGTCAAGCTGATAATGCAGTTGGAAGAAAAGAAGTAGTTAGTTTATTAAAAAAAGCTGCAATTATTATGTCTAAATCAGAGGAAAGTTTAGCCGCCTAAATGAGAAAGCTATTTTATTAGGATAAATAAAACACAATAAAGAATGATAGATGAGGATGCAGCCATAAAGATAAATGGTAATATCATTCCTGAGTTTAACCATCTTAAAAGTCTAATTTTTTTGTTAATTACTCTTGGCATTTTCCCTGAATCTCTTATTTGAAACTTAACAAGTAAATAAATTGTGTAAATGATTAATTAATCTTTTTAAATATCATTCTTTAAATATTTTGTAAATAAATTTTCTACAGAAATATGTTTTAATTTCATCATTAATTTTTTGTTCTGAACAAAATTTTAGGTAATTAATACCTTGTATTCTTCAAATTTATCAAGCATGATTTAGGAACTTTAGATTTCTAAATGATGTTTAAAAATTACAAAGATAGCCATCAAGAATTTAGAGAATATGATTCTGATTTGTTACTTAAGATTCTAAATAAGACCTTAATTGAACCAAAAAATAGTGATGATAAAGAACTATTTGTAGATGAAAATTGGAAAATTAATTCAAAAAATATGGATGATAAAATTCCTTCAGATAATTCAAATTTGAAAAGAATATTATCAGATATTTTCCCAAACAAAAAAATAGTTGTTCAGGATAAGAATGATGGTTCCCAGACCATTTTCTTATACTAATGAACTCAATACCAAAATATTATTTTCCTAATTTATAAATTCTTTATTATTGAGAAAATAATTAGTAAAAATTACTCTCGCGTTATTTTTTAGGAGGTGTTATTGTTCATTAACGTTCATCCAAGTTTATATCTCTGGACGCATGAAATGGGAATAGGGAACGGGATTCTCATTAACTGCACAAGATCATGAATAACCTCTTAAAAATAAGAGAAAAAATCACAAGAGCCAATAGGCTTTATAAAGCCCAACTTTTGGCAACTAAAAATGGAGAAGTAACTCCATACAGAAGATCCGTCTTTGAAGAAAGAATCAGGCAAACACAAAAAGAAATGAAATTAAAAGAATCAAAAAATTAAATTCTTATTTGGCACTGATATAAAAAAGAGGGATTAAACCCTCTTTTTTTTATAAGGAAATATAGGAATTTAAATATATCTGCTTTACAGATTCTCGATTATTAAAAGAACAATATTTTGATACTTTTACTATTGATTTAAAGTATATAAATGGCAAATTTAACTTAGGAATAAATAGGTAAATAAAAATGTTTAAAGAGAAAAATAAACGATTTAATAACTTACCCAATAAATCAAAGTTAGATCAAGTCTTATGGTTTATAGAAAATTATTTGCCACAGAAGAAAAATCGAGGTGTTCAAAAAAAATTGCATATGGATAATTTAGAAGCAGAGACTATTAAGAAATTATCTAAATTGGCCTCTATACGTTCTAAAACATTATTCCCAAGTACAAAAAATACGACAATCTCTTTTACCTTTGGTAATTGGGCCTTGCCTTATCTGAAATTTCTTAAGAAAATAGGGATAGCCAAGTAATAAAATTTTGATTAACTAAGAAAAGATTTATCCTTACAATAGAAGTAAGTTGAGAGTATGAAGACTCACTGACTTCTTTTCTAAATTTAAGAAAGAATACTTACTTTACATAAAAAATACAATTGCTAAGTTTAAAATAAGAGATCGATTCATCATGTTTCTAAATTATCTGCCTAGTGAGATGGTTGAAGTTGTTGGTTTAACAATGATTTTTTCATTTCTAGTTGGAACTATATTAATTTTGTTATTTACATCAGATCAGGCAAATACAAAGAATCTATATTTAAAGAAGGCTAAATAAATTTTAAATAATTTATCCATATATAGAGAACTATTTTTAATAAATTAGCTCGCAGTTGTAGAACATGATTTTTAATATTGGTTTATACATAAATTTAAGATTATGGGTGAAGCTAAAAGAAGAGAAGAATTAGGATTGCCGCCTAGACAAAAAAAAGTTGAATTAAATAAATCTGATAGATATATTTCATGGCTTCCTATTACCAAATCAAAAATCAAGAAATACCCTTATATAGGTGTGGCAACAATGGCACTAGGAGCGATAATTTTCTTGGTGAGCGGAGGAGCAAATAGTATTAATTAAATTTTTGGTTTGGCTTAGAGTTTATCTAAGTTTTTTTTAATAGACTAATGCCAGATATTAAAGAAATTATTGATGCTATACCAAGAAATATCGAGTAAAAAGGTTGCAGATTAATAATGCCAAAATTGCCTGTATGCCATTTGATTAACCAAAAAGCATCTATCCCTAGTGGTTGAAGAATACTATAAATAGTCCCAGATAAAATAGTAATTAGTAAAGGGATTGCTGAAAGTGCCGTTATTTTTCTATGAATTTTTCTTTTATCGGTTTTTAATTTTCCCATTTATTTCCTTAAATAAATATGTAATTCTTTTTCGTTTTTGCATGGCATCCATCTTTCTTGGTTCTTATGTATTCCTTCGCAACCAAGTTCTAAAGATCTTTTTTCAGCATCCTCTTCAGAAAGAAATGTACCCCTCGTATGTGAAAGAGAATAACTATTGAAATTTAGAGATAAGAAAAATAAAAAAATAAGAAATTTAAAATTTCTAAGTATAATACTCATTTTTAACTTTTAATGACAGAATCACAAATACTAGATGGATTTGCTTGTTTAACTATTTTTAGTCTTTTGATAAGCTTGTCTCGATCTATTTGATGTTTTAAATATTTAATACATAAATTTTTTTCCTTATATACCTCTGCTATTGGAGTAATCTTTAAAGCAATTGCAAAAGTACCAATAACTAAAGGAATGTTGGTAACTAGTCGAATGTTTGGTCGAAAATTTGCTCTCATTCGTTTTCTTTATTTCTGTCAATAACTTCCCTTAAATATATATCTTTTAGCTAGTAGTTGTATCCATTTTCTTTTACAAATTTCTCTAATTCCTTTAACTCTTTTTCTGCCATTAAGCAGATTTGGATATATTGTTTTTCATATCTTCAATTTTGTTGATTAATTCATCTAACCATTTTGTATTATTTTCGGATCTTTTCTGAAAATATGTAATTTTAGGTTGATTGATTTCTAATGTCTCATAATCTCCACTCATAAATTTCCCCTGAATTTATACTCTGCATAATTTATCTAGAGAAATTATGTCCATCAATAGGCCCTAATACTTATTTGAGGTTGCCATGGGTAACAAGTCACCTTTTTAATAGTATAAATATCAAGGAATTTATCTCTAAAAAATATGGCAACTAATGAAGAACTAGAAAAAAGAATTAAGACTTTAGAAAAAGAAGTACAACACCTAAAAGCTGTTCTGCAATATCAAATGAGAAATAAGAAAAAGTGATTAATTCTTATTGAGTAAAATTACTTTTGGTCAGATAAGCATTTTCTCTTTGTTGTTTAGGGTACTTAATGTCAAAGCTAAAAATTAAAAATTAGTACATAATTAGCCACTTTTTGAAAAAATAACTTTAATCATTGATAACTAGAACATATTTGTTTTTTTATATATAAAACAACTTGATATGATTAACTTAATAGCTATTAAATTGTTATTTTTAGGCTCCTTAGGCGCTTACAAAAGACTCAAAAGAAAGAAACGGCGATTTCACGCAGCACCTACAAATCAGCTTCCTAGTTGAAGATTAAAATCCGTCTTCGTCTTCTCCAAAAGGATTGTATCTAATATCCCAGATGAGAACTACTGCTATAGATAAAAGTAATAGCCCAAAAATAACTTGAGGAGGAGGAAATAGCATCAACAAAATATAACAATTATCAATAAGCTTTGTTTATGAAAATTTTAATGGGTAATCGATATTGTTTGGTTCTAAATGTTTTACATAACATGCTGTTGTGCAATCTACTCCCTCATTATTGATGCTACAAGAAGTTATGCATTCGAAAAAACTTTCCAAAGCATCTGAATCTTTAATATTTGAATAGATGTCATTTTTCATGTTCAATGTTCCATTCTGAAGCTTATCTAGCAATTAATTTTTAATAATGTCAAATTTTAGGTAAAGTACCTATTTACCATTTTTTTTAAAAAAACTATCGAATCTATAAGTTTTTTCTCACCCTTCCCTTTCTCCAATAGTTTTTTATATTCGTTTCTCGCTTCTTCTACAGATTCAACCCTAGAGCCTTTCATAACTGGCTTACTTGATCGCATAAAAACGAAACCATAGGAGATTAAAATTGCATTAATCATTGAAGAGTTCTTAGAACTATCTTCAAAAGGTTCTAATACTTTTATCCTCGATCTGGCTTTATTGATTAAAGTAAATTTTTCCATAAAAAAAGGGCGTTAGCTTCGCCCCAATCAAAAAGCGGGATAATCCCCATCACCCAGCCTTTTTAAAATCTTAGCACTACATATGGTGTTTGTAAGTATTTAAAATTACCTATTGGTGGGGTTGTTTGTTTCTGTTTAATTTGTCATTATAGGAGTCCCCATCACCTAGGCTCGTAAGAGTCTTTTTTTTTGCTATTTTCCCTTTTAGGTTTAAGCCTTTTTTAATTAGTGTTTAAAGACTTTTTATTTAATTTTTAAATTCGATAATTAATAATTAAAAAAATAATTTTATTCATGCAAACTTACATAGTACACTGGCAATTTCCAGATCAAGAAAGTCATATGCAAGGGGCCGAAGCTTTTGCGGGTTTTGTTGAAGGAGGATGCGAAGGTGATGAATTTGATGGTTTTAAAGTTCTTAATCGAGTAGTAAATCCTGAGGGAGCTAATGGTTGGGCAATTGTTGAATCTTCAAATCATCAGAACATTTGGAAATGGAGTAGTATTTGGGTCGATAATTTTGGAGTAGAAATTGAAGTTACGCCGGTTTTAACGGATAAAGAATTTCTTTCCGTCCATAAAGAAATTGCAGCAGCTTCTAACTAATAGTTAATCTTTTCTTTGTGTGACTGTTAATTTAATATAAAAAGGATATTACATATTTTTTATGGGAAAATTTTCTTCTGAAGAAATTGAAAGTCAATACAATTTAATAAAAATGCTTTTAGCTGAACCTGAAAAGTATATAGATGCTATTAATGCAATAAAGAAAGATATTGCATATATGCCTATAGAGCTTAAAAAAAAACTTGAGGAAGAAAATATTATCTTATGAATGAATCGCAAATAGCATTTATCATGATCTTTAATTTTTAAAAATTAGTAAATAGCCATTCTCGTAAACTAACCGAGGGAGTCTAAATCTCTACGATGGTGAACTGTATTTCCGTCATCATGTGGAACTTTCTGTTCTCTCATTAAATCAGCAATTGTTGGATAATCTTTTGTATTATCAAGATCTCTTGCATTTTTATCTTGAATTGCGAATGGTGATCTTTTTAAATTCATAATTAATTTCCTCAAAATTTCTGTTGGATTCTGATTACAGATCCTGGATTGTCATGTACGTAAGAGTTGAATTCTCTCGCTAGCATTAGGCAATCGTATGCATTACGTGCGTAGAAGCCAACTTCATGTGTCTTATTTGATGAATCTTTGTAACTCAACACATATTTATTACAAGATTTTATTGGTGTTGAAGGCATTTGATTTATGTCTGATACAACTAAGTTCTAACTAGGGATGCTTATCAACCGACTAATAAAGAAGTACGGTTTAAGGCACAAACATATACGGATAGAGGACCAACAACTTAATTTAAAAATGAATATAATAATTTGGTATATTTGAAAGTAAGGTAATAATTTCGTTTCTCCTATATAACTCTAAATTTAAAGGCGGTCTGTTTCAGCGAGCAATTTTCATCAAAAAATATAGCTTCATAAAATCATCAATTATCTCGCTAAGTTATTGACTTCAAGATTATAAATATATTTTCCCTATTATCATCGTCATCATCATGGAAGGAAGAGATTAATACATAAACTTCTCCAAGTCCAAAGAACATTGAAAAATAAAGAATAGGATTTTTCATAGAATAAGTTTGAAGCATTCAAACTAAATTTGAGGAAGCATTTCAATATCTAAATTTTCTTTCAATTATTTAAATAAAAAACTTTATAAGATCAAAAAATTGTTTTTTATTTCAGAAAACTGAAAGTAGATCTAAAATAAGGTAAATTTGCTGTTTTTTTAAAGTGAGTTTAAAAAATATTTTTAAAATCAATGTGCGGAAGATTTGAGCTGACAACTAAATTTGAGAAGTTGCCAACGGTTTTAAAAAAAGACTATCCAAGTGGACTGGATTCTAAATATGAGACTCAAAATCTAATAAGACCTAATGATCCTGTTCTTGTAATTAAAAACGAAGGAAGAATTAAAACTACTTTTATGACATGGGGCTTTATTTCTCCTTGGGCGAAAGACCCATTTGATAAGAAAAGACCAAGACCATTTAATGCAAGATCAGAAACCGTAGAAGAAAAAAAATTATTTAGTGGAAGTTGGAAACATAAAAGGTGCCTAATACCTGCTAGCGGTTTTTTTGAAAAAAAATATCGTGTTCGAAAAGCTAATTATGAAACTTTTTGGTTAGGAGGAATTTGGAGCAAATGGACCGCACCAGATGGAGCAGAACTTGAAAGTTGCTGCGTTTTAACTACTGATCCGAATGATTTAATTAAACCTTTACATCACCGCATGCCTGTCATCGTTCCTAATGGATATGAGGAACAATGGACAGAGCAAGTTAAAGATGCAGATGAATTAAAGGGATTATTTGCAATCATGATGAGTTGGCCCCCTGATGGTTGGTTAGTAGAAGATGTAATGAAAAAAGAAACTGATCAAATGAGTTTGTTTTAAATGGAACGCTTACTAATTCCAAGGTTAGATTAATGGCTAAATCTTATTGGTTGATCAATTCAAATAGGTCAGAAGTTAAAAGATTTATGAAAAACGATAAGAGTATTGATGGAGTTTTTGAGTATATGTTTATAGATACTGGAAAAATAGTGGGGGGATTAGGAAACAAACCACCGTTAATGACAAATACAGTTTCTGTTGAAATAGATTTAGCTAGAGAAATTTATGAAAGATTACTTTCTAAGGGATGGAGGAAAATTGAAAAAAATTGGAATTAAAAAAAAAGAGATAGATCTGTGCGGTATAAATTACTAATGAAAATAATCAGAAATTCAATAATGAGAATAATAACTAAAATTGACAGCTGATCTAAAATATAAGGAGATTAGTAAATTATTTTATTTAGTGCAGATAAAAGTGAAACATCGAAAATGGCTACCAGAATAAATAAATATTTAAGTGAAGTCGGTTATTGTTCTAGAAGAGAAGCAGATAGATTAATCCTAGAAGGAAAAGTAACCATTAATGGCAAAATTCCAGACCTTGGAACCAAAGTAGAGGATAGTGATCAAATAAAAGTTGAAGGTCAAACAATAGAAAAATCAAAGAGACAAAAAGACATATATTTAGCCTTTAATAAACCTATAGGAATTGTTTGTACAACAGATAGAAAATTAGAACCAAATAATGTCATAGATTTCATTAAATATCCTAAAAGAATTTTCCCTATCGGAAGATTAGATAAGCTCAGTGAGGGACTTATTTTTTTAACTAATGATGGAGATATAGTAAATAAAATACTCAGAGCAAGAAATAATCATGAAAAAGAATATATTGTAAAAGTTAATCGTCCGATTAATAGCGACTTTATTCAAAGCATGAGTAATGGAGTTGAAATATTAGACACAATAACTAAAAATTGTTTCGTAGAACAATTGGGCCCAAGAAATTTTAAAATTATACTCACACAGGGACTTAACCGCCAGATTAGAAGAATGTGTGAGGCCTTAGGATATAGGGTACGATCATTAAAACGTGTAAGAATTATGAATATTAAGTTAGACGTGCCAACAGGAGAATATAGGGAACTTAGTAAAGAAGAACTCCTAGAATTAAATGGATTACTTGAAAACTCCTCAAAAACATATGACTAATTAAAAACAACCACCATGGTTTTAAGAAAGAGTGGTTGATAAACCCTCTAACAATTATCTAAAGATAAATAAACCATAGCTCGTTGAAATTTTCATACTAGTGGGAATTATAAAAGAGAGCTCATATTAATAGAGAGCAATAATAGCGATGAACATTTCGTTGGGAACACAGGAAATGAATCAGCTTTTCTTTATGTAGTTTCGAAATCTGCTGTTGGACTTCCTACGACTTTAAATAATGCAAACCTGAATAAGATAAAAATATTTGATTGAACAAATACTTTTTTTAACCTATTTAGCCTTTTTAGGTTTTAAGATGTATAAAAATCAAATTTCTGGAAAATGATTGAAAAAAAAGAAGACAATATTAGAAGTGAAAGCTATTACCCAGATAGTAACTTTTATCTTGATCAGGAAAATACTCCTAAAGAGACCCCACTTTCAGAAGATCAAATATCCAATACTTCTAAATTTGAATGGCCAAATACCTATTGGTTTATTGCTGAAAGAACAAATGGAAGGTTGGCGATGATAGGTTTTATGGCTGTCATTATTAACTACACCTTATTTGGATGGATAGCATATCCAATCCTTTAAATGAGTAATTCTAATTTTGATAAAAATGGTGTTGATAAGTTAGGAACGTATTGGCTACCCCTCTAGCTAAATATGTCTCTAATAATTGAGTTTTTTAAATAATGCTATGAAATTTTTTTCATAAACTTTTCCCCATTCGTTAGAAGATTCAAGATAATCATAAATTTTATCAACATATAAATGGTTAGATCGCCATCCAGGTTTATCTGTATCCAAAAGAATTTCATCAAAACTTTCTAAATTATATTCTTTCTCTGAGTCAGTGAATTTAATATATTTTCTCCTTGATAAGTGTGGGACTAAGTCGTTAGTAGTCAATACTGCAGATGCATCTTTAACAAGTGAAATAGCCTCTCTTCGTGCATCTGAGGAAGTAAAATGATTATGAAAAGGACCTAAATAAAAACTAAATCTTGAAAAAATTAAAAAAGTTAATACACTCCAAAAGATTATTAAATAGGATGCTCTAATTTGAAACCACTTAGGGTAATTAACAAAACCTTGAATTAATCTTGGAGATAAACTTTCTTGAATTGAGACAGCTATGAAAGGAACAAAAAACAATGAATATTGATGAACAATATTCTTCATGGAATAAGAATTAGATACTAAATTAAGTAAAAATAGCGGTAAAAATGGAATTAGATTTGAAAAAAAAGTAAAACGACTTTTACTAAAAAAAAGATATAAAACTGGTAAACATAGTAAGAATATATACTCTAAATTAGAAAAACTTAATATTTGAAGAAATAATTGATTGCTAATCTTTATTAATGTAAATAAATCAAAATCTAAATTGGGATTCATACCAAATTTACTTACTTGTCGAAGTACGCTTGCATTCTGTCCACCAAAGTGAGGTATTAGAAAAAAAGCTACTGAAATAAACCAAAATATTGAAACACAAATTATTGATGCTCCAATTTTTGAAAAACCTTTAAAAATTAACCAAATACCCAAACCGAAAACCAAAAATGAGTTGGTAATTTTACAACTTAAAATAAAAATAACTTTTAAAGAAAATTTCCATAAAGAATTGATTTGATTGATTTTTACTGAAATAAATAGATCTAATACAATCGGAAAAGCTAGTACCTCTGGATGGAAATCAAAAATATTTACATTAAAAACTATCGGATAAAGCAAGAAAGCAATGTAACTTGCGCTCGTTGCTATTTTAGACAAATACAAATATTTAGATAATCTATAAAGAGGAAAAATTGAAACTGATAAAGCAAAGCTTTGAATGAAAAATAAAAAATAAGTGGATGAGAAATATTTATATAAAAATCCCAGTGGATATAGAACTAATGCACCATGATCTCCAAGAATATGAAATCCTAGTAAAGTACTAAAAGGCTCTTGACCTTGAGATATCAGATAAATAGCTTGATCAAAAATTCCTAAATCCCAAGAAGATGAATGAAACCAAAAGTGACGCAAAGAAGAAGCAAAACTTAGTATTAAAAAGCTTACAAAGAAAAAAAAGTGTTCTTTTTTTAAAAAGTTCTTGATTAATTCCAAATTTTGCCGCATTGATTTTATTCAATTATTCCATACAAATTTAGAAGAGGCTGCATAGTTCCAAATGAAGACTACGAAAATTCCTGCAATTTGAGAAAAAAAAGTGTTTGATGATATGAAAACGTAGAATGAACTAGCAAGTCCCACATTTGCGATTACTGGAAGTGACGATACTAATAAAAATTTGAATAAGCCAATCCAAAGATTTAATCCGAAAAGTCTTCTATTTTTAAATGTAAATAAATTATTAATTAAAAAATTTGAACATGCGGCACTAATAACAGCAAAAGGCAGGATTCTAATAAAGGTGAATTTTGTAAACCAAAGTAAAAGATATAAGACAGTAAATTGTACAAGTACTCCAGTCAAACCAACTATTCCAAAGCTGATTGCTCTCCTTGGAATAACTCTTCCAAGAATAGAATGAATTATAGAAATATTAAAATCCCAAACAACAGCAATATCTAATTTTGAATTACCTGATCTTCTTGGCTTGAATTTAAGAGGAATTTCGAAAATATTTAATCTGCCCTTACTTATCGCGAGTAACTCATATAAAAACTTGAAACCATTTACATCAATTCTTTTTATAAATTCAATACAAGAAAACCTCTTAAATACAAAGAATCCACTTAAATAGTCTGTGAGATTTTTATAGTTATTTGAAAGACTTACCCTTGCTATTTTATTAGCGATTGTTGAACTGTCCTTTCTATTCTTGCTTAAACCCTCTATAGAAGATTTTTTCAAGAATCTACTACCAATTACTACATCTTCATTATTGTTAGAAATATAATCTAAAGCTGAGACAAGTGAACTGACTTCATGCTGACCATCTGAATCCATTACTGCAATTATGTCGCCACGCGCATTTAAACATCCTTCTTTAATTGCACTAGATAAGCCAAATCTATCTATTCGGCTAATTAATCTCACTCTGCTGTCTTTCTTGGAAAACTCTCTAATTAAATTTTCTGTATTATCATTAGAATTATCGTCTACAACAATAATTTCGAGATTATCTTTATCATTTTTTTCTACTATCTCTCGAATAATAGGAATAATATTTTTTTCTTCATTATGAGTAGGTAAAATAACCGAAATGTAATTATTCATAAATCTATAGACAAGAAATATCGTAAATTAAGGTTTTAAAATTTTAGAATATAACTCCCAAAAAAGTTTGATTTTTCAATTTTTTTAAAAATATATATTTGTTAGCTACCTCCTAGCAACTTTTTCTCTTCTGATAATGAAAAAAATAAATAAAGAGAGTCCGGAAAAGTCTTTTTTATAAATTGGTTTTTAAAAGTCGGGGCGACCTGATTCGGACCTGCGATATAGTGTTCCCAAAGCACTCCTTTGTTGATTTTTCATCCATTATTCTTTTGATATAACAAGAGTTTATTGACGTTAGTGGAACTAGTTTGAGACTGCATATTGCATAAAGTATGTACTTGCATATAGTTAATACGTAACCTTAGCTACCCCCCTTACGACATAGTGCTCTCTATTAACTAGGTCGGACATTTGATATTTTTTTTAGAAAGTCGATCTACAATAATGGGCAATTAAAACTATTTATTTTCAGTTATTATTTTTTTTGCTAGTAATAGAAAGCCAATAAAAATTTAAAAGAAAATGCTTTATGTTCAGCATTGGTCATTTAAGGCCGGATATCATCAAAAAGGTGCAGAAAAATTTCTTAGTGGTGGGGGAAATTATCCTGGAGTTGAGATGATTGGAAGATATCACGCACCCGGTTCTTTAGAGGGTTGGATAGTTTTAAAGACTGATAATCCAAAAGCAATATATCAACATGCCGCTGAATGGGGTGAATTTCTCAATTGGGAAACCATACCTGTATTTACTGATGAAGAGGCTGGTCCAATAGTTGCCAAAGTCTACTCATAGAAGGAGATTGACAGTCGATATAAAATAAGGGGCAATTAGCCCCTATTTTTATGAACACTCTTATCATCTCAACTTTTAGCTGTACATTTGAAGAATTTAAAAATGATGTAACGACATTATTTCTTGAAGAAATGTGCAAGGAGTTTGTAACTGATTATGAGTTTGTAAAAGTGAATGAACACAAATCTCATTTATTAATGAACTGTACCGACTTAGAAAAATTAGGTGCAGAGATGGAATCTCCTTTCGCGAAGGAATGGGATAAAAAAAATAATTGTAAGGATGCGGTATATTCGATCAAACTTGTTGCGTAAATGAAACGCTTACTAATTTTCTGGAACACCAGCTACTTTTCGTTCCGCTAGTCGTTTTTTTAGAATTGAATAATTTTGTGAAGCCCATTTTCGAGAAATATCAAATTCAGCATCTAACTTCTCTCTAAGTAATTTTCCAATTTTAAATGCTTCTATTAAGCCTAGATAAATTATTACCAGCACCTTAGTTATGTTTACTGCAAAAGCTGCTATCTTTTCAATTTTTTGGTCTTGCATTTGAATTTATTGAAGCCCACTAAAATTACCAGTTGTAAGGAATTATGCAAATTAATTAGAGAAAATCTTATGGGTGTTATTCTCATTGAGCAATGGCTATGAAGTATTGAAGGAATTTTTAAAGGAGCTTTGGCAGAATCATCACGACCCATACCATGCAATTTATGGAATAGTAGGGGTAATAGTATTGTTGGTAATTTATACCCGATTACTAAATAAATATCGGTAACAAGAAATCTCTCCAGAAATTCCAACTACTGAAAGGGTTATTAAATCGACTCTCAACTATATAGAATCAATTTATGTCTTGCAGCAAATATATAGTGTGCTGATGAGGTTTGGCCTCATTTCATTTATATCAAAAGAATATCAAATAAACTGATTTAAACTTCCCAATTTATGTCATAATCGTCATCAATATCTTTTTCATAAACCCTCGCAAGTTCTCTTAGTAAAGTTTTTACTTCCATATCTTTAGCTCCAGATTCGTCTTGGAACTTGCGGCAAATTGCCTTAAGTTCGTCATAAGCTTTTTCTAGCAATATTGTTTTTTGATCTGGATTAGCCACTTAATTTTTGTCAACTACCTCTCCGCCATACTCTCTTGCTATTACATCTAAACAACTAAGAATATCCTTGTTTTTTAATAGATCTGTTTGCTCTAAATAATTAAGAAGAGTTCTTATTTGCTCTATAGTATTTTCTTCTAATTCCTTCATAAGTTTCTTTCTATTAACTCTATCTTATATCCAACAGGATCTTCTACGAAAGACTAAAGAATACACAAGAGGAGAATGATTGACAGTCGATCTAAAATAAGGGTGAAATTAGCTCCTTTTTTATGCAAAAATTTAGAAATCTTTAATCTCTGCAATAACAATTTCATCAGTTCTTCTACCTTTGGAAATTACTAAGGCTCAAGAAAAGATTGAAGTAATACCTCTTATTCAAAGTACTAAAGGTTTAGGAGGTAAAAAGATTTCTTACCCTAGGTGGAAGCAAGCTAAGCTTAGATTTTTCAAGGTAGTTATCCCTGCTGGTGGAAAGACTCCAATTCACACGCACCCAGCACCAATGGTCGTTTATCTTGGTCAAGGACAATTGAAGCATACTAGAGGAGATTTTATTAATTACTTTTCATCCAAGCAATTATTAATAGAGAGTACTAATGGTGACGAACATTTTGTTGAAAATATAGGAAATGAACCAGCAGTAATTTATGTAGTTGCGGCATCTGCTGTCGGACTTTCTACAACTACTAATAAGTAAAATTTAAATTATTTTGAAGTAATGTTTGTCCGATATTTGTCCGCAAAATATTAGTTAAGAAAAATTTAACTAGCATTTTATACAAGATATTGATCTATTTAAATCAATAAAAATTTGAGAGATGAAATATAGTTTTAGGAAATTACGAGCAAAAATTTTGGAATCATTTGATTACTTCGAATATCTAAATTCAATATCATTTCATCCACCTGTAATGATAATAACTACATTAGTATTCTTTTATATAAGAAGAAAAATCTTATTAGCTGGCAAAAAACATTAGCAATCTATTTAATATTTATATTTTTGAATGAGTCAAAAATTAAATAAACAAAGCAAGTAATGAAAACAATTACATATATAGATTCCATTTAACTTACCGTTGTTATTGAACTGCTTAATCCATAAGTAAGAAAAATAAAACTTGCAAAAGTAACACCAATCATTACTGTTGTATAGAGTTTATTAAGTTTGAAATTATTACTTGCAGATGAAAAGTCAGCAATAACCAAATTTTTCATTGAATATTTATCTCTATTTCTGAAATTATTGCTTTTAACCAAACTGCCTAAAATTGGATCTGTAGAAACTTTTATTTCTTGATTGATAACAGAATTTAATCCTTTATCTTCATTAAAGAATCTTGGAAACATGTATGTATGCCATAAAGCTATTATTGCCACCCAAAAAACTACACTAACTCCTGCAAAACCAAAAAGTAAGAATCTAAAGGTTTCCATATTTGTTTTTTAATTAACCAAAATCTACATCAAAAAAATATCCAACATATCGCAATCCAAAAAAATATACTTTAAATAAATCAATTAATCATTTCATGATGTTACTAATGATTAGAAACAATGTTATTAGGGGTTTTTCTTTAAATATAAGTTAATGATCAAATCATTTATTTAACTAAAAAAGACAAAATAATAATCAAATTTATTATTACCTTTTAGAAATGGATTTCAGGATTTTACTCGTTATTACACCAATAATATTCTCATGGATATTTACAGTCTTTTGGTTAGGTAGGTGGGATGTATTTAGATTAACACCACTAGGATTACCAAAGAAGGGAGTAGCTCCTTTTAAAAATTATCAAGTATGGGAAGATTCAGCATTAATTCCTGATACTGGCAGACCAGCAGAAGGTTATCCAGTATTTACTGTAAGAACCGCAGCAGTTAATGCCCTAGGGATCCCAACCGTTTTCTTCCTTGGAGCAATATTGGCAATGCAGTTTAAATCTTATTAATAGGAATTTTGATGGACATTAGATTTTTAATTGTTGGAGCACCATTTTTAATCGCATTTTTTTATACCTTATTTTGGCTAAAAAAATGGGGTGCTTTTAATTCTACGAATAACAATTTGCCAAAAAACAATTCTCTTAAAAATGAATCAATAGAACAAAGTTATATTTTAGAGAATATCTTTTTAACAAAAAATTAATCAAATTTTTCTTATCCTTAAATTAATACCTTTTATGATTCCAATAGAACAGTATTTGTTTTTAGCCGTTTCTCTTTATGCATTTTTTTATCTTTCAATAACTATAGTAAGTACATTAATTAGCTTTTCCTAAGCAATAATTACATTAAATATTAAACACTTATTTGTATAAAATTAATCTTCCTGTATTTTAAAACTCATTATATAAATATATAAGTAGATATTAGGGCAATCTACTTAGCCGCTAGCTTTGATAAAGCGGTTCGTAATGAGAACCTCCCTTTGACCTCATTTTCTTTTTCGCAATCTTAGAAAATGAGGTTTAAATATTTTTTTTAAATAATCATAAATATTAAATTAAATTCTTAACAAAAACTCTAAATTATTAAATATTATTCCTTCTTCTGTATATTATTTACTTTTTAAAAAAGAGTTTTTTACTTATAAAGAATATGTAGATATTTGGCGAATCTGCAACGGTATAGATTCCGTCTTTATGAACCTAGCCAACGAAAATATTCCTAGCTTCTTTTTAGTTATTTTAGTAGTTAGGAATATTTTTATTTATTTCACCTTTTAAAGTAAATTTTTCTGGAAATCAAATGATCAATAAATCAAGTAATGAATTTACATTAGAAAAAATTTATAAGAATTTGGAATCTGGAATGCCAGAGAATAAATCTATTAAAGAGTATGCTCTACCTAATGCGAGACAGTGGCTTGGTGGAAGATTCGTTGCTATATGGGTTTTACCTATTTATTTTTTAAGAAAAATTGCAAAGTTTTATGCGTCTTCCGCTTTTGTTAAGCCATACTCTCCTTCTAAAAATGTGCCATCATATAAGCAACCAGAAACCCTATTTACTTCTTTGCAAAGTGTTTTCAGGGGTGAAGATCATTTAAGATTTTTTGATCATAGATTTATTGGGATTTGGGTTTTACCAATTGCCTTAACCGGGATAGTTTTTGAAATCCTACTAATAGCTCCTACTAATAACACTTCACCTTTCAATTAAGCATCTTTTGTCCGCAATCTTTTAGGACAGAATTTAGTCTTTAAAAAATACAGACTGGGGAACCGTTCTTTGATCTGGATTATTAGAGTCGGGGCGATAGCATTCGAACCTGCAAACTAGTGCTTTACAAAACAAATTTTTATCAAATAATGCAATAAATATTGCTGAAAGACTTACTGCAAAAAAATCTATTTCGTTTAAATTCCTTTACTGATTTTGAGTAGATATTAGCTGTAAGGATTGCTCCAAAATTTACTAAAACTATAGTTCAGATAAGTATCTCAATAGCGAGGTTGGTCATAAGATTACCCTCCTTAAACTTATAAGAAAACTCCATAACGACTATGTAAGTATTGAATAGAGTTTAAAATCTTATTTTTGGGAGCCTAAATCTTTTTTATGTTAGTTGCTTTTTTACCCTTAGCGATCATTACTACTGGTACTAAGAGATAAGTAAAGAAAGAGATTAGAAAAATGTCTATGTTCATGGATTTAACTATAAATTTTTTAAATCTTGCTCTATTTTTTCAAGTTTTATGTTTAGTTCTTTTTTCTCCTTCAATAGAGCTTTTTTCTTTAATTGAAATTCTTTGTTAAATGGAGAATTGAAGTACTCTTTGTAAGCTAGAAAAAAAACAGCCAGTGCTACAACAATGCCTATGGCACCAATTATTAGTATGGGCGAAGATGGAAAATCGTAGAATGGTACAGAGAGTAAAAGCATTTAAACGAAACCAGGAATTATTTGACCTGTTGTTAGATATGCTCCAACAGCAGCAATTAATCCAAGCATTGCGAACCTGCCGTTAAGAGTTTCAGCAACTACTTTTTCTTTCTCGATTGTTTTGACTTTTGTGTTTGTGTTTTTCATTTGATTAGAAGATGAATAGTTAAAATTTTCGTTTTGAAATTGCTTGGTTAGATAAGCAATGAGGACAGCTGTGAAGAATACGATTACAGCTAAAAAACCTGAAAGAGGAGACATTAAAAAATACCTGGAATTACTTGGCCTGTGGTTACATAAGCTCCCAAAAGTGCAACTAAACCGATCATCGCCCAACGACCATTAACTTTTTCTGCGTTTTGAGGATATCCATCGTAAGAAACAGATTGATCAACATAAGGACGAGGCTCAGTTGGAAAAATATTTTGCCTTCCACCTGATTCTGTAGTTATGTATGAAGAATTAGTCATTAGTTAAAAATTAATTGTTAACAAACGTAACATTCTTATTAACTAATGTAAAGAAAAAGGCTGCAATTATGTGAATTTCGGTACTTTATAATCAAACTTGCTACATATACGTTACAGATAGTAGTTATCTTTTTAAAAAGTTGAACCTAATAATTAAAAGATCATGAAGACATAAAAAAGCTTCCTCAGATTTGTTTTTGATTGATCAAAATAAAATTATGGCTGATCCTATTCTCTACATATCAATGATCCTAGGTCTTGGAGGCGTTTATGTATTAATTGCGTCTTTCAATGATGATGACGATGACAGTGATGATGGTGAAAAGTATTTGTTTAGTCTCGAATATGCAAAGGAAGGAAGATAACTTTAATAAGTACAGCTTATAGATGGTATGAGAGTAAGTAATTATACTCGCACTTATATTTTTCTATTATTATGTTTGTTTAAAGATTGCATTAGGAAGCATCTTAACTAAAGAATCAACCAAACAAATGAACGAAACAAAAAAAGTTGAGAAGGAAAAAATCGTAGCTGAGAAGCTTAACGGTAGATTTGCAATGATCGGATTTATTGCCCTTATTGGCGCATATCTAACAACAGGACAAATTATTCCAGGCCTTGTATAAATGGATTTTATATCTAAAAAACAAGGATATGTTCCCCTTAAGGTGGTTCCTTATATATTCTTTGTTGCAGTTGTTTTAAGCATCACAACAACAACAACAACATTTGTATAGTTTTTAAAACTTTCATTGCCATGAAAGTCAGCTAGTAGAGATACAGGCTGACTTTTTTTAATTGGTATTGCGGGCGAGCTAACCTCCAAAGTTATCCAAAGCTATACAAATCCTCGCACGTAGAGATTTTAAGACAAATTAGAAATAAAAAAGGCAACCTTGGGATAGCTTCCTATGACTTGGTTTTGATTGAGTCGGGGCGACAGGATTCGAACCTGCGACCTAGTGCTCCCAAAGCACTAGAGATGTTTTTTAAGAGATTTCTAAGAACTATTGATATTACTGATTAAATATCTAATAGTTAATCATTTTTGAGACAGAAAAAACAGCACTGATATTGTTTAAATAGCATGATATCAGTCGGGAGGAGCTCTCTAAGGGGCTCTTCTGGTTTGATAGATATTTAGTTAATTATTTTTTTAATTTTTTCTAAATTCCATTTATCAAATATTAATTTCATTTCTCTTTCGTAATATCTTACTTTCTTTGCGAAAGGTAGTTGTTGAATAATTATCCCAAAAGGAAATTTAAAAAAAGAAGAAACATAAACAATATAAAACTCGACAAATGAAGGTTTTGGTGGGAGAGATAAATTTTTTATATATGCCCAATCAATGCAAGGTTTTAGTTGCTTATCACTAGCGATAATATTTTTTTTACATCTCCACCAAGAGAATAGATAAATGCAAATAAAAATTGGTAACGGAAGAAGTCGCAACATTAAACATGAAAGATTATTTTTCTTCTAATTTATTCTATAAGTAATATTTGATTTTTATTCGAAATACGTTTCTATATATATATAGAAGTTTTTAAGGGGTTGACGATTATGGAAATTCCTGACGAAATGTTGAAAGAAATTAGAGAAAGTGGATACGATCAAGAGCTTGTATATAACTACATAAGAGAACTATTAAACAGCGATAAACAAATTAAAGAAAATAACAATCTAGAGCTTATAGACAATTACTTATTAGATAAAAGATTTATGAGAGAGCTTGAAGATAGGGATGAATATGATGCTGCTTAAAAATAACTATTAAATGATGCAAGATCGAAAAACTATAGCTATCTCCGAGATAGTAAAAATAATTGAAGAGTGCAGATATAATGATGAGCTTGCTGAGGGTTATAAGAGGGAGATTTTAGACCAGGAGAAAGTATATGACTAGAAGGGGCAAAAGGAGAACTAATAAGTGCAAGTAATAGCAAGCTATAGCTCAGGAGGGACTATGGGAGGGGTAAATCTAAATATGAGACTACTT
>CACBBI010000004.1 GCA_902537445.1 uncultured Prochlorococcus sp. | reverse complement strand
GCTAGTTAAGTTGTCTTAATGATTGATTGATTAAATAACCTGAACTACGCAAAAGAAAATATGGATCATTGTGATAATGTTAGGCTAAGAAAAACTCAATATTTGACCAGTACTAATACATAACTATTTCATACTTTATGATTAATTTACTTGAAGCTAAATTCTTGAAATTAAATTTTACCAAAAATCCCCAAAATAAAAAAATTTATAAGATCAATGTTGCTTCTGGTAGAAATGCTGTAAAGGGTTTTATAAATTTAGATAATTCATTATTTTTATATTTATTACCCTTTTATCCTTTTTTTAAGAAATTTATTAAAAAAGAATATAGATTTATTTTCGATAAGTTTTTGAAACAAAGTTCAATTTATATCTACAAGAAGCATAATTGTAAAAGAAGACTTCCTTTTAGCAAAAATTCAGTAAGTCATATACTTTGTAGCCATTTTCTTGAGCATGTTTATCTTGATCAAGCATCCATAATTCTTAATGATTTTAAGAGAGTTCTCACTTCAGAAGGAACTTTACATCTTATAGTCCCTGATCTGAAATTTTATGCCTTAAGCTATGTTGAATCTGAGAATACAGAAGCCTCTTATGAATTTATAGAAAACTTAACCCTCACAAGAAGGACAGAACCGTCAATATTCTATAAATTTATAAATAACTTTTTAGATAATGGATTAAACCATAAATGGATGTATGATTTTAAAGGTTTGAAAAAACTTCTATTAGAAAATGGTTTTCAAATAATTGATGAAATTTCAATAAAATATAGTGATCCTAGGTATGACCTGAAATCTGAGGGTGAAATTCATATATATGCTAAACCTATTATTTGAAATAATATTACTTTATCTGATTCAGAAACACTTAAATCATCCAAAATTGACATTTTGTTGAAATAAACCAAATAAGTTGTTCCCTACTATGGCAGTGATTATTAAAACGAAGGCAACAATGGCGAAAAGAGCACTAACATCTTTTATGTCATAAGGTGACTTAAACAAAGGTTTCTGGTCTGCCATTGTTATCAAATATATAAATGCAATTAAATAATATCAGTTTAAGGCTTTTAAGAAGTATTAAGTGATTTTTTGGATTAAGTTTGAAAAAAAAAGCCACTAAAAGTGGCTTTTTTATTTATTAGTTAAATGAACTAGCTTGTGTAAGTTTTGCCTCTGTAAGTTAGTTCGTTATGCTGCTTCTTAGCTGCTTCTTTGTTTTGGACGTACTTTTGTCCTCTGTAAATTAGAGTCATTTTTTAAGCTCCGGTTTCGCTTAAGTCCCCGTTCCATGGCTTAAGTCGATTTGCGGCTTGCTAAACGCAAGTTGAACGTTTTGGTAGTGGTTGCTACATAATAATAGTAACACCCATTAAAATTATTTGTCTAGGTCTTTAATAAATAAACTTCATACTTTAATTATGAAATTAGGCACCTACAAAAAATTTTTATATTTATCTTTATGAAATTACCCGCAGGTTACATTTTGTTCGTTTTTGAGAGGTATTTTTTATTTAATGAACTTTTAACTGTAAAATTCTTAGGATTATAAAATTTGTTTTATGTTTTCTAGAAGCAAAAAACCTACAGTAAAAAAATCTGCGATAGTTGAAGAAACTCCATTATTTGCTCAATTACTACCATTCGCAAACAGAATGAATGATAAGGTTCAATTGGTGAATGCTTTGGCTTTTACTTTTATTATGGGATTCTCAATTTTTGGAATTGCTCTATGGAAACTCTCAGCGCTGACCTAATTATTTAGTTTTTGCAAAGCATCAATTTTTGATTCTTTGTTTTTAATTATTGTTATTAACCATCTAGAGGCAAGTCCTCTGGATATTGACCTATTTTTTAGAAATCTACATATATAAATGTGTAGATTTTTTTCGTTTTTAGCATTAAATTTTTTTTCAAAGTCTAATATTTCTTCCTCAGTATTTCTCTTTCTGAGCTCATCTACTAATGCATGACTAGATGAATCATTAAATAAGTTACCAATATTTAAGCTTAATGTCATAAATAATTTATGTCCCTAATATAAGAGGTAGCCATAAATTAAATTTTTAAAAACTAATTTATATTTTTTGTTTACAAATTATTCAAAATTTAATCTTTTGGTTTAGCTAGAGGAAGTAGACACTTATCAGAATCACAACCTGCTGGTCCGGCTTCAGATAGTTCTCCAACATCATATTTATTCAGAGCGTCAAAGAAATCGTTATTAACTTTCCTTTCTATAACTTTATTTTGCAATGATATATATTCCTCTTTACTAATTGGTTCAAAAGGTAATCTCGGGAAAGTAGCGTTGGCACTAAATCGCGCTAGCAATGCTGCTGAAATATATCCCTCATTATTTTCTATCGCATCATGAATAGCCTGAGCTAAATCCTCGATTTCATTTTCTCTGAATTCTACGGTTGCAGAGGTATTATGCTCTGTGTAAAATTTCTGCACTTGCATGTAAAAATCAAATTGAGCTAATGCTGAAAAATTGTTGATGTCTATTTGGTCTGCGCCCTCTATATTTGCCCAGCTAACTTCAGTAGGGATTTCAACTAACCATTCTGTACATCTTGGATCGAATGGATTATCGAGCAAGCAGCCATTTTCATCTTTATCAGATTGAGATGGAACAACTGAGTAACCATAATCCATGCAGGCTAAAGCGATTGGATCATTTTTCCTGAAAGTTATTCTTCTTATGAATCTTTGAGCCTTTGGAGGATGCCATCCTGGAGCAGCTCCAGTAAGAAGACTTTTAGTACCAGCTGGCTGAACTGTTGTGCATCTATTTGGTCTCCTTAGATTATGTTTATCACAATATTCCCATACAGTTTCTTTTACTATTTTTCTCCAAGAATCTAAGAATTCAGCTTCCTTTTCTTTAAATGCCTTCCCTTCTTCGCTATTTGGCCTTCCTGCTTCCCACCACTTCAACCATGGTGTTCCAAATGCGTGGACGCAGAAATCAAATAATCCAGTAAAACTTACCCCTACAATAGGATCATATTCTCTACTTTTCCTGTAACGCTCAACTTCAAATTCATGATTGAGTAAGCATGCCACTGAAAGAGCTGCAGCTTTGAAAGCCTTTTTTTGTTCTTCAAAATTTTCGGGATCAATCTGATTTAAATGTACTTCAGCCAAATTACAATGGAAATCATTTCCCAATATTTCCCCACAAGGGTTAAGTCCATATCGACTCATCCTGTGGTCTAACTCTTCTTCTGAAAAAGGACCATAACTACTATTTATCCAATTTCTCGCTTCATCCTTGCCTTGTTCTGAGTAGATTTCAATAAATTCCTTTCTCAATTCATCATCTTTGAGAATATCTGCATTTGACCTTGCGATTGCTTCTGGAGCAAATTGAATAGCTCCCTCACCTGAATGGAATTGTTTTGTTACTGCATCCAAAACAGTTTGGTAAGTGGGTTTTGTATGGTAAACCCTAGTATGATTAGCCATTCTAAGGGCATCTTTTTCAGGATCTATTCTCCAATTACCATTCTCATCTTGACTCCATAAATTTTCTTTTGCAGTTGCGGCTTCCTTATCATCTGAAGCAAATTGTCTCATTCCAGCACTTCTTCTTATATTCCCAGCAACTATGGTTACCGCAGCTTCATCAATTAATAAACAACACTCTACTGTACTTAATTTCCTGCCAATTGCCTTTCCAAGAAGTGATGCGACTCTAGAGTAAAGATCTTTTAATTTGATAGGATTTGCCATACCACCAAAACCTTTTAATGATTCTCCAGCAGGCCTAATATCTTCCAAATCAATATAAACATCAATTTCTCTTTCAAGACTCTCGTTACTTGATGCCTCAAGAAGATATTTATAGCTATCTACCCATCCTCTTCTGCTATCTCCAACTTTGATATGAAGATCTTTCCCTTTGATTTCTAATGATGACTTTTCTTCTCTTTGATCTTTAGGAGTTTTTCCAACTTCACTGACTGATTTAATATTTATTTTGTTAATTACCGTAGGTAGATTATTTATAAAATGAGGCTCAATTATTGCACCTGTTCCACATCCCATCATTGCTAAGTCCATCATTAATGCGAAGGCTTCCCAATCAATTAAGTTTGTTGAGGTACAGTTGTATGCTCCTGAGAAATTTTGGTTCTTATTAATCCAAGGGGTTCCCCCTATCCATAACCATCTTCCTGAGGGTTGGGCTTTTTGGTTACTTTGCATCTCTCTCATTAGAATTAATTCTTCTTCAGAAAGTTTTCCTAATTCTTTTAATCCCGATAAATTCCTTTCGCCTACTTCGCTCCAGTTCTCCCTTTTGCCAGATGAAGTTTTTCTACTATAAGATCTGAAAAAAACTGGATAAGCAGCTGGCGCAGTCTTTGGAAAATCATCTTTTTTAAGATTATTGGAATTGCTCTCCGAAGAAGCTTTATTTGGTGCAACAGTCACGATAAAAAAAACGTATGTAAATAACCCGTACTGGAAGAATAACTCTACCTGTGGCGTCTGCAACCATTCTTACCACTATTTAACGGTTTGTGTAGAATTATGTTTAATATGAAATCTTTGTTTCAAGAAAGGATATGGAAAGAGTCCCCGAACCTGAATTAATGGAAGAAAAAGAGCAGGTCATTTCTTATGACGAAGCTGATTTTTCAGAAGGGGAAGTTAATCTAATTAATCAAATAAATCAATATCTTTTGAAAAAAAATATTTCTTTAGGTGAAAAAGATTTAATAGTTGATTTAGGATGCGGCCCAGGAAATATTTCTGAGAAGTTAGCAATAAAATGGCCTAATACTAAAGTCGTAGGAATAGATGGTTCTAAAGAGATGATTTTGAGAGCAGAATATAATAAAAGTATTTCAACTAATCAAAAAAAATTAAAAAATTTAGGCTACATTTGTTCTGATATAAAAGACATTAAATCAAATAATTTCTTACTTAAAAAAAGAATTAGTTTGCTTGTAAGCAATAGTTTGATTCATCACATTACTAATCTTGAAGATTTCTTCAACACCATAAGAAGTTTGTCTAGTAATGTCACTGTAAATTTTCACAAGGATTTAAAAAGGCCATTAGATGAAAAGTCGGCTTTAGAACTCAAAGCACAATGTTCAAAAAAATATAACGAGATTTTAACAAATGATTATTATGCATCTTTAAGAGCTTCTTATACTTTTAAAGAGTTAAAAAAATTCACTTTAGAGAATGATCTATCCTCTTTAGATGTGTTTGAAGAAGGTGATAATTATTTAATAGTCTATGGTAATGTTTAAGAACTAATTGAAAGGCGCTTATATTATATAAATGAGCTTAGGTACAAAAATTCTAAATAATAAAGAAATACTGGATGCGGTAAATAAAAGAAGAAATTTTGCTATTATTTCTCATCCAGATGCTGGGAAAACGACTCTTACTGAAAAGCTTCTTTTATATGGAGGTGCCATTCAACAGGCAGGAGCAGTGAAAGCTAGGGGTAATCAGAGAAAAGCCACCTCAGACTGGATGGAACTTGAGAAACAAAGAGGTATTTCTATTACCTCAACTGTATTGCAATTTGAATATGAAAGATCAGTAATCAATCTATTAGATACACCAGGACACCAAGATTTCTCCGAAGATACTTATAGAACATTAGCTGCTGCTGATAATGCAGTTATGTTGGAAGATGCTGCTAAAGGACTAGAACCTCAAACTAGAAAATTGTTTGAAGTTTGCAAGATGCGAAAAATACCAATATTTACTTTCATAAATAAAATGGATAGACCAGGAAGAGAGCCATTTTCTTTACTAGATGAAATTGAATCAGAACTTGGATTAAATACTTTACCTATTAACTGGCCAATTGGGAGTGGCGAGGAATTTAGAGGGGTTATTGATAGATTTTCGAGAGAGGTTATTTTATTTGATAAAGCCGTAAGAGGGAAACAATCGAATGAGAAAAGATTAAGTCTTGAAGATAAAGAGCTATCAAAATACGTAGAGAGAGATTTACTTGAAAACTCACTTGAAGAATTGGAGGTTCTTGATGAGGCAGGATCGAAATTTGAAAAAGAAAAAGTCTTTAATGGCTCTTTAACACCAGTTTTCTTTGGATCTGCTATGACAAATTTTGGAGTAAGACCATTTTTAGATAGTTTTTTAAAAATGGCACAAAAACCAACTTCAAGAAATAGTAATAAAGGGGATATTGAACCTGCAAGCGATGAATTTAGTGGGTTTGTTTTTAAGCTGCAGGCAAATATGGATCCAAAGCACAGAGATAGGGTTGCTTTTATAAGAGTTTGTAGTGGCAAATTTGAAAAGGATATGTCAGTTAAACATTCCAGAACTGGGAAAACAATCAGATTATCAAGACCACAAAAAATATTTGGGCAAGATAGAGAAGTAGTTGATGATGCCTATCCTGGAGATGTTATTGGTTTAAATAATCCAGGTATGTTTTCTATTGGAGATACTCTTTATACTGGTGCGCATCTGGAATATGAGGGAATACCATCCTTTAGTCCTGAAATATTCAGCTGGCTAAGAAATCCAAATCCCTCAGCATTTAAAAACTTTAGAAAGGGTGTTAATGAACTTCGAGAAGAAGGCGCTGTTCAGATTCTTTATGACTTTGATGAAAGTAAAAGAGATCCTATACTCGCAGCTGTTGGTCAATTGCAGTTGGAGGTAGTAACTCACAGATTAAAAAGTGAATATGGTGTAGATGCAAATCTTGAAGCAATGCCATATCAATTGGCTAGGTGGATTTCTGATGGATGGCCAGCTATTGAAAAACTAGGCAGAATATTCAACTGTAAAATAGTTAAAGATTGTTGGAATAGGCCAGTTATTCTTTTCAAAAATGAGTGGAATCTAAATCAATTTGTTGAAGACAATAATCAATTAAATTTAAACAAAGTTGCGCCCGTTGTTAGTGGAGTCGAACCAATTGTTTTATAAAGTCTTAATGGATTATAAAATTAGTTAATCTGTTAGTATTGGTAAAAAATTTTGGATTCAAACAGTAATAAAAATAACAACGAAAAATCACCTTATGAAATTTTAGGTGTGAAAGAAGGTGCTGCTTTTGAGGATATTCAGAAGGCTAGAGATATTAAAGTTAAAGAGGCTGGTGAAGATTTAATTTTAAAAGCGAAAATAGAATCTTCCTTTGATCAATTACTCATGGGGAGTTTGAAAGCCAGACAATCAGGAAATGTAAGCTATGAAGCTGTGAGTGCCTCAAAAAAAGAAAAACAAATTAATCAATTTACCAATAATAATTTCCCACTTCTTTCTAAGATAAAAAATTTAAACAATAACTCTAACAACTCAAGTCAGTATAGTCTGCCAAAAATAACTACCCCCTCCTTTGATAATCTTTCAATAAAAATATCTGTTGGGCTATTATTTTTGATTTTGTTATTTATCAGTCCAGACTCTTATATTAGACTTCTGCTTTCTATCTCAACATTAATACTTACCTATACTCAAATTAAATCGGGGAAAAGATTTATAGGCTCTCTGGGTTGGAGTGTTACCTTTCTCTCGATAGGATTAATATTTGGTGGATTGCTTGAAAATAATTCTTTCATTCAGGAAGTATCAAACAACTCTTTATCAATACAAAAAATTCAAAGTATTCCGGCCATGATTATTTTATGGCTAGGAGTAACTTTTTTATGATTGATTTTCTATCATCGATTTAATTTCTTCGTAATTTATAAGATATTTATTTTTACAAAATTCACAAACCAACTCTGCTTTGCCATCTTTCTTGAGGATGTCCTCTAACTCTGTCTTATCAAGCATTTTCATCGCATTTAAACTTCTTTGTTTGGAACACTTGCATTTAAAACTCACTTCTTGGGAACGAGCTTTTTCAGAGATTGATTTATCGTCAATATCGGGAAATATATTTCTAATTAACGAAAGAAGATTATCTTTTGACTTAAATAGGTCTTCGCTAAAAGAATTAATTTCTTTACATCTTTCTTCGAGTAGTGAGATTAGTAGTGGGTCAGTATCTTTTTTAGGTAGAACTTGAGCTAATAAGCCACCACTACAAATAACACTTTTATTTTGGATTTTTTCTCCAATAAATACAGCAGAGGGAGTTTGCTCTGAATGATATAAATATGAAGCTAAGTCTTCAGCAATATTTCCATTTACCAATTCAACAGTGCTTGTAAAGGGCTCTCCAAATCCACTATCTCTAATTACATTTAAATATCCTCTACCTAATGCTTTTGTAAAATCAAAAGAATATTTATTATTACCTTTTTTGACTAGGTCTAATTCTAAATTAGGATTACCTACATAACCCCTAACTTTTCCGTCTCTACCTGCATCAACTAGTAATCCCTTTAAAGGTCCGTCAGATCTAACTCTTAAAGTAACTCTCCCATGCATTATCTTCATAGAGCTTGCCAAAAGTAGTGAAGCACTAAATGCTCTTCCTAAGATACAGGTGGTTAAATAAGAAAGATCGTGTCTTTTTTTTGCTTCTAAAGAAGATTCTGTTGTTAAGACCGCAACTAATCTTATTCCTCCATTTGCTGCAGTAGCCCGAACTATCCTATCCTGCATGATTTTCTTTCATAAAATTTTTGATTTTCCCTTTTTCCAAGAATAATATCCTAGAAGGAATCCCCTCAAATAAGGCAGGTTCATGAGTAACAATAATAATTGTATTTTTATTTTTTAAATCAAGAATTAAATTCTTTACATCATTTCTCATTGAATAGTCTAATCCAGCAGTTGGTTCATCAAGTAAAAGAATTGAGGGGTTTCTAAGTAGTTGAACTGCTACAGCTAATCGCCTTTGTTGTCCGCCACTTAGTTGTTCTGGTGGCTGGGTCAGATTAATTTTTTTCAAACCAACTTTATTTAAAACTATTTCTATATTTTTTTCTCTTAAAGATTTATGGCCAATTTTTAATTCTTTGCCAATGGTTGTACCTATAAAATATCTTTCAGGAAATTGGAATACTACTCCACAAAACCATCTTCTTTGTCTAGAAGACAAAATTTTATTCTTCCAAGTAATTTTTCCTTTTTGTGGATTTGTTAATCCGCTTATTATTTCGAGTAGTGTTGTTTTCCCAGAACCACTATTACCGCAAATTAAAATGATTTCATTTTCATGAACTTTTAAATTTAAATTGTCTATTATTTTTCTTTCACCAGTTTGGGGTTGATAAGATATTTCTTTTAAATCAAGCATTATTAATTAAGTTATAGGTATGAATTTGAATCTAGTAATAACTTACTTATAATAGCTGTAGATCTAAAAAGATATTAGTCAATATGAATATTATTTTTAGGGAAGTTGATCCTTTTAATTGTTGGATATGGATCAGGTTTTCAGAATCACCAACTCAAGACGAAAAAAATTATTTAGATGGTGTTTTTGATAGTTGGTACGTTTTAGGAAGGTTAGGTGGATTTAATTCTGAAAATTTGCAAACTCATGAAGAGGGTTCCGATCTAAGTTGGATGTCCTACGATAATGACCAAAAAAATGCATCTCTTCCAGCCTTAATGCATAATTTAGGAATTATGGAATATCAAAATCTTTGGGGAAGATGTTGGGTTGATTTTGGAACTTCAGACTCCATTTCAATAGATATATTAATTAATTCTTTGAATGAGATATCAAATAATTATGTAAAAATTGAAGAGTTAATTATTGGGGGTGAAAATAATGATTGGGCAGTTGAAGAACATGAAGATTTAGTTTTCAAAGATTAAGTGTTTTAGATGGAAAATTTAACAAGATTAATTATTTCCCATGAAAGAATTGAAAATATTAAGAACAATAATTTAGAACTTTCTAAAGAAGAGGCTCATTATTTAAATAAAGTAATGAGGATAAAAAATGGTAAAAAAATATTTATAGCTAACGGAGAGGGTTCATTATGGAAAGCTATAAAAGTTAAAAATGATTGCTTAGAAATAATTAAATCAAAAAAACCTTACTTATTTCAAGAACAAGAAATTCACTTATTAGGGATAGCTGTTGTTATACCAAAAAGTGGTTTTGAGGATATTTTAAAAATGTGTACTGAAATAGGAATTGATTATATACAGCCATTATTTTCAGAAAGACAGGTAAACAAAAATTTAAATTTTTCTAGAAAACTTTTGAGATGGAATTTAATTATCAATGAAGCAGTTGAGCAAAGTGAGAGATTATGGAAACCATCTATTTTAAATGGAATGCATATTATTGAATGGCTAAAAAGTAGAGATAATCAAGAAAGAGTTTCAATTTCTATAACTAGAGAAGAAACACTATATGACTTAAATCAATGGTTAAGAAAACAACAAGAATTTGGAAATAAAAAAGGAGGTATTTTTTGGAATGTAATTGGTCCTGAAGGAGGTTGGTCCTCTAAAGAGATTGATTTTTTTAATAAAAATAATATTACCTTTGTTAAGCTTTCCGACACTATCTTAAGAACTTCAACGGCTAGTATTAACGCATCATCAATTCTAAATCAGTGGAGAATTGATTTGAAATTAAAGAATTAGATAAATATGGATTTAATTAGAAATCAATTTTTTATAGGTTTTTGCATAAATTTTATTTTGATTTATATATTTTGTAAGATTCCTTTGATGACGAAAAGTGGTTGGGTAAGTGCAGGCATCTTAGGCACAATTTTGTGGGGATGTTTGTCTTGGCAGGGATGGATATCAGTTGTAATTTATTTATTATTTGGATCTCTCGTTACCAAAATAGGTTTTAAATATAAAAAAGCACAAGGAATTGCTGAAAAAAGAGGCGGGAGAAGAGGTCCTGAGAATGTATGGGGCTCTGCAGCTACAGGATTATTTCTTGCCATTATGACCAAATTTAATGCTGCCAATGTAGTGATGCTTAAAGTAGGTTTTGCTGCAAGTTTTGCTGCAAAGTTGGCGGATACTTTTGGTAGCGAAATTGGAAAAAGATTTGGTAAAGACACATACTTAATTACTTCACTTAAAAAGGTGGATAGAGGAACTGAAGGAGGAATAAGTATAGAAGGAACATTAGCTAGTGTTTTGGGATCAATATTTATGGCTTTTATAATGCTTCGTCTATCAATTATTTCTACAAAATATCATTTTATAGTTGTTGTAGTTTCTGGATTCTTGGCAACACTTTCTGAAAGTATTATTGGTGCTAAATTTCAAAACAAATATAAATTAAGTAATGAATTGGTAAATGCTATTCAGACAAGTATTGCTTCTGTTTTTGCTATCTTTGCTCTTATTTTATACTCATATTTTTTAAATTAATAATATTAGGAAAGACCTAAGATTCCCTCCATTTTGTAAGAATCTCCCAGCTTTTAAGTCTTTGGAAAAGCCATAAATGACCTTCGGAATTTAGATGAATTCCATCATGCGTAATCCAATTTTTACTCCTTTTATCAGAGTACATTTCTCTAAAAGTAGGAAGAAATGGGACATTCTGATTGAGGCATACTTCCTCCATTCTCCTTTCATAAGAATTACAAAAATCATTTGAGTACCATAGGCATCCTGCGAACGGCATTTTGCTTTCGTCAACTGGTGTTAAACCAATAACAAATACATTTGTTAAAGAGTTCATTTCATTAATTAGCCTCTCTAATCCGTATTCAAATCCATCTATATCTAATTGATGTCTTCCATTTATCTGACCAATTGCTGCAGTGTCGTTAAGACCTACATTTAGTAGGATTGCTTTAGGTTTATTTCTTCTCGTTTCTCCTCTAGATGACCATTCTTTTTCCCATCTAGATGAAACTTTTTCTATCCCATCTCCCCTAACGCCAAGTTGATAAATAACTGGCCCATTTTGGTTGTTGCACCAATCTTTTCTAAGCCTTTCACACCATCCACCACCCTCATTATCTCCCCATCCATAAACTGAGCTATCTCCAATTACAACTAGCTGTTTTGGTAAACTAATCACTATAACCGGAAAAAAATAATTACTTGATTTAACAAATTATTCTTACAAATCAAGTTAAACTATTTTTGATTTTACCATTTATTAATTCGCCAACTATTGCGATGGAGCTATAAGCTATCAAAACTATGGTGACTTCTTGCCATGCGAAGGAACTTAGTGATTCTTGCAATTGCCAACCTAGACCAACACTTCCAATAACCCCAACAATTGCAGTTTCTCTAATAATGATGTCAGATCTATAAGCGCAATATGCTAAGTAACTTTTTGCTTGTTGTGAAAATAAACCTAAAAGCCAACTAGTCTTTTTTGAGATTCCTAGAGATTTCATTGCAATATAATTTCTCTTGTCTTGGCGATCTAGATTTGTAAAAAGTAACTTGCTAGTAATACCAGCGTTGTGGAGACCTAATGTTAAAGCTGCTAAAGATACAGAAGGATTATTAAAAGTTAATAGAGTTAGAAGTATTACAGGTGTAGGTATTAAACGTAATAAAAATGAAAAAATTTTTATAAAAATTTTAGAAGTATTGTTGTTAAAAATTCCTATTACTAATGGAGGTAAACTAATTGCGATTCCTGTTGATAAAAGACTTAAAATTATTGTTTCTAATATAAGTTTTAAGAAATCAAATAATCCTAAATCTGAGCTTGATTTAAATAGAGAACTAACGGAATTAGTATTTTCAAAATTATTATTAAAAATATTATTAAAAATAAAATAAAGAAAATATGAAAAAGAAAATAAAATTGTTATGAAAAAAACTGCAATGAAAAAAATAGATAGGATTTTATTTGTAGTATTAAATTTTATTTTTTTGAATATTAATCCAGAAAGAATTATCAAAATTGCTAAGGACCATAAATAAGTCCATAACTCTCTAAAATTCAAAGTTTGAAAAGATAAAAAAATACTGGTACCTATTCCTCCAATCCCAAAAAGTCCTAAAATCACCGTACTTCTTATTGAACACTCTAATCGATATAAACCAAAGTTTTTAAATGTATTTATTATTGGATTCCATATTAAAGTTAGTAAAGAAGAAAATTTAGCTGCATTTATTTGATTTATAGATTCAAAACTTTTGTAGTCAATAGTTTCTAATTGTTCAGCAAAAACTTTTGAATTTACAGCAATATAAGGTATACATATAGCTATTATTCCTATCGAAAAATTTATTCCATATATTTGCATTAATAGTATTCCCCAAACCACTTCGTGTATAGATCTAATTATTGTTAGAAAAAACCTTATTATGCGGCAGAAAAAATTTGGAATATTAAAGATTTTATAAAAAAAATTTGAGGAAATTATTCCAAAAATTGCTCCAAAAATAATACTTACTAACCAACTAAAAAAACCAATTAAGATAGTTTCATTTAATCGCTTAATTACGGTAATAATAATTTCATTATCGATCTTGGGATTAAATGCAGAAATTAAGAATTCTTGGAATAATTTAAATCCTCCAAAATGAATATTGTTTATTAATTGATACCCTAGAGGTATGCATACCAAAATTGGAAGAAAAGATAATGAGGTAAAGTTTAATTTTAATTTGTTCAACTAATTAATATATTTTCTCTAAATGAATCTTTTTTAAGTTATTTCTTTTGATATTGAAAAAAATTTTACCATCCCTTATTCCAATAACTTTATCGAAATCGTTCAGCAAATCTAATCGATGTAATGCAACTAATGCCGTCTTTGGGGATTTTTTTGTATTATCTTTATCGACACTTTCTAGCATTAGGTTTTTAATTGTTGTTATCAATTTGGGATCTAGATTATTAAAAGGCTCATCTGCAAGTAATATATTTGATCCTTGAATTAATGATCTAGCTATAGCCACCCTTTGTTTTTGCCCCCCAGATAGTTTTCTGATTTTTTTGTCGTAAACAGAGTTATGAAGTTTACATAATTGCATATATTTATGCGCCTTCTTAAAAGAACTTATATTTAGTAAATTTTTAAAAGCGAAATAAAAATTGTTTTCAGCAAGTAGTCCACAATTAACATTTTGTTCTGCAGAGAGATCTTCTATTAATCTTAAATCTTGCCATATAGTTGTTATTTTACTTTTCTGCTTTCTATCTAATTCCTCGAAACTTTTATTGAATAATTTAACCTCACCTTGAGTTGGCTTTATAGTGCCATTAAGTACTGATATAAGTGTAGTTTTTCCTGAACCGCTTTTACCTAAAAGTGCAATTTTTTCCCCAGAATTTATTTTTATATTTATTTTATTTAGGATTAGATCATTTTTGTATTTATAAGATATATTTTTTAATTCTAAGACAGTATTATTCATCTAATTTTATTTAATTTCCTCCCGATTTCCTCTATATTTTTATATTGTTTTGATTCTGCCTTTATAAATCTTTTTGCATTGAACATATCTAATATCTGTTTATGTGATTTTTGCTTTATATCTAAATTTAGAATTACTGATTTAAGTTCGTTTGTAAACCCTTCCCCGAATCTATTTTCAAGATCCCCTTGAGCAATCCAATGATAGTCAACATATTCTGGGGTGATCCAGAATAATTCTAAATTACTTGTTCTTTTGGGATTATTTTTAAGAGTGTTTTCCCAAACTTGTTTATTTAAAGCTCCAGCATCAAATGCCCCACTATTAACTAAAGCTATAGTGGCATCATGACTCCCACTAAAACCTGCTTTTTTGGCTTTAAAGTTTTTAATTTCTACTCCTGCGCGATTTAAAAAATATTCTGGCATTAATCTTCCAGAAGTTGAGTTTTCAGAGCCAAAAGTAAATCTCAGATTCTTTAGTTTTTTAAGTCCTTTAATGTTTGAAATTGGGTTAAGTTCTAATTTTTTGTTTACTATAAAAACACTTTTAAATTCCTTATCGATATCTCTTTGAGCTATGACAATTGAATTAGGAGTTTGTAGTCTGGCTTGAACTCCTGATAAACCGCCAAACCAAACTAAATCTAAATCTTTAGTTCTAAATCCAGTTACTGCTGCAACATAATTAATAACAGGAATGTATTTAACTTCTACATCAAGTTGTTTGGATAATTCTTTTGAAAATAAATTAAATCTTTTGTCCAAAACATCTTGGTTTTGATCAGGTATTGCTCCAACTTTTAAAACTTTGGGATTTGAAAATACAGGTGATGAAAAAATAGAAAATAATAGAGATGAACTTAAAAGGAAATTTTTTAAATTAAACATTACTTAGTTCAATTAATAGTACTTAGAGATTGCTTTTTCAATCCTTTGTAGTCCATCTTTTATTTTAATTTCTGAAGCTGCACAAGATATTCTAATACATTGATCAGCTCCAAAAGCTTTTCCAGGTACAACAACTAATCCGTAATCTTGAAGAGCTTTATTGCAGAAATCAACAGAAGTCATTGAGGAGTTAGGTAATTTTGGAAATGCGTAAAATGCTCCATTAGGTTCTTCAATATAAATCCCATTTATACTATTAAGGCTTTCATAGAGAAGTTTTCTTCTTTGATCATAATGGCTATTTATCATTGAGAAAAACTCATTATTAATTTTTAAAGCCTCTAAGGCACCTTTTTGAACAAAAGAGCAAACATTACTTGTACTTTGACTTTGTAATGCTGAGGATGCTTTGATTACATCTTTGGGACCTACTAAATAACCTATCCTCCAGCCAGTCATAGCCCATCCTTTCGCAAACCCATTTATTATAAAAATCCTATCTTTTAAGTCATTTGCTAATGAAGATATACTGTAGTGTTTAAATTCTTTTTTAAGGATTAGTTCGTAGATCTCATCAGAAAGAATATTGATATTTGGATTTTCTCTAGCTAAATCGGCAATTTGTAATAATTCTTCCTTTGACATAACTCTTCCAGTAGGATTATTAGGAGAATTGATAATTATAAATTTAGTTTTTGAAGAGATTTTAGACTTCAAATCTTCAATATTTATTTTGAATCCATCTTCTGCAGAAGAATTTGTAAAAATTGGATTCCCACCCGCCAACCTAACCATCTGGGGATAACTTAACCAATATGGAGAAGGAATAATAACTTCGTCTCCAGTATTTAATAAGACTTGGAAAAGATTATATATTGCTTGCTTAGCACCATTTGTGACCATTACATTTTCAAATTCATAATTTAAATCGTTTTGAATTTGAAGTTTATTTGCAATTGCTTTTCGGAGATCTAAATTCCCCGCTGCGGGCCCGTACTTCGTGAATCCATCAAATATAGCTTTACTTGTAGCCTCTATAACTTCTTTTGGGGCATCAAAATCAGGTTCCCCTGCACTTAAATTGCAAATATCTACTCCTTCTGCAGATAATTGATTTGCTTTAGCACTTATCTGCAATGTAAGAGAAGGCTCAATTGAAAGTGCCCGATCAGATAAATTAACTTGACTCATTGACTTATGACTTTTCAAATATGACTTTTAATAATGACAAATGCATAAATTAAGAATAAATAAAACTATCACACTATGGTTTAATTTAGTTCATTTTCTTAATCTATTTTATTTTCATGTTTTGAGTTCTTAAGATAAAAATATTTAAAGTTTTATTTTCGGTGAAAAGGTTAGTAATTGGGAGAGGAAGTGTATTTGCAGATTTGTTAATAATTGGTGAGGCACCTGGAGCACAGGAAGATTTAGAAGGAAAACCTTATGTAGGTAAATCTGGTAAGCTATTAAACGAATTATTAATAAAAGCTGGGATTAACTATAAGAAGGATGTTTATTTTTGTAATGTAATTAAATGTCGTCCACCAAATAATAGAAAACCAACTGCTAGAGAAATTAATATTCATAAACCTTGGTTATTACAGCAAATAAAGCTAGTTGATCCAAAATTTATATTACTTACTGGTTCAACTGCTATGAGATCTATTTTAGAAGTTAAAGATCCTATAAGAAATTTAAGAGGTCAATGGATTAAAAAAGATGGGAGAGAAATTATGGTAATTTTTCATCCATCTTATTTGTTGAGATTTCCTTCAAAAGAAATCAATAAACCTTACCATCTAACTTTGAAAGACCTAGAGAATGTAAGTGGTAAACTATATGCCGTATAATTTAGTGAAATCCTTTTTGAATATCAAGAATTTTAATGTCATTAACTCAATCAAAAGAGGTTAATAGTCTCTCCAAAAGATATTCAACTCATATTGAGAGAAGGATAACTAGAACTGTAATGGTGGGTGATGTAGCTATTGGAAGTGATTATCCAGTAAGAGTTCAATCGATGATAAATGAAGATACGATGGACGTTGAAAATGCTTATTTAGCTATCAAAAGGCTTCATGATGTGGGTTGTGAAATAGTAAGGTTAACTGTCCCTTCCTTAGCACATGCCAAAGCAGTAGGAGATATAAAGGCAAAATTACTAGAAAATAATATCAATACTCCCTTGGTGGCTGATGTTCACCATAATGGTATGAAAATTGCCATGGAAGTTGCAAAACATGTTGATAAAGTAAGAATTAATCCTGGATTGTTTGTTTTTGAAAAATCAGACCCTACAAGAACTGAATATACAGATGAGGAATTTGAAACTATTAAGCAAACAATACTTAAAAGATTTACCCCATTAGTTGAAGTTTTAAAGGCTGAAAACAAAGCTCTAAGGATTGGAGTTAATCACGGGTCTCTATCTGAGAGGATGCTTTTTACTTATGGAGATACGCCATTAGGAATGACAGAATCTGCGATGGAGTTCGTCAAAATTTGTGATGAGCTTGATTTTCATAACATAATTATTTCTATGAAAGCTTCTAGGGCTCCGGTCATGATGGCAGCTTACAGAATGATTGCAGATAGGCTTGATTCAGAAGGATATAACTATCCCTTACATTTAGGAGTGACCGAAGCCGGTGATGGTGATTATGGAAGAATTAAAAGTACTGCCGGAATTGGAACGCTTTTAGCAGAGGGATTAGGAGATACCATCAGGGTTTCCTTAACAGAAGCGCCAGAAAAGGAAATACCAGTTTGCTATTCAATTTTGCAATCTTTAGGATTAAGAAAAACAATGGTTGAATACATCAGTTGCCCTAGTTGTGGTAGAACACTTTTCAATCTAGAAGAAGTTGTAGATAAAGTTAGGAACGCTACTTCACATTTGACAGGTCTAGATATAGCAATAATGGGATGTATTGTTAATGGGCCAGGAGAAATGGCAGATGCTGATTATGGTTATGTTGGGAAAGGTAAAGGAACTATTGCCTTATATAGAAGGAAAGAAGAGATAAAAAGAGTACCTGAAGATGAGGGGGTTAATGCTTTAATCCAACTTATTAAGGATGATGGGAAGTGGATTGATCCTTAAGGATTTGTCAAATTTTTGAATTATAAATAAATTCTTTTTATAATAAAAAATATCGAATTATTTGAAGATAAGAAAATTGCTTAAAAAAAAATATATATTTCTGTTTGCGACCTCCTTTACTGGGTTATTTTTAAATAATTTTGCAGAGGCAACAGTTTTAAATAATAGTTATAAAGAAGTAATTGATCATGTTTGGCAAATTGTATATAGAGATTTTCTTGATTCAAGCGGCAAATTTCAAAAGTCCAATTGGATTAATCTAAGAAAAGAAGTTTTATCAAAAACATATTCAGACAGCAATGAAGCATATGATGCGATTAGAAATATGCTTTCTAATTTAGATGATTCTTATACAAGATTTTTAGAACCTAAGGAATTTAATCAAATGAGAATTGATACCTCTGGTGAATTAACTGGAGTTGGTATCCAAATAGTTAAAGATAAAGAATCTGATGATTTAATAATTATTTCTCCCATAGAGGACACTCCTGCATTTGATGCCGGAATTAAAGCTAGAGATAAAATATTATCTATAGATGATATTTCTACTGAAGGTATGAATATTGAGGAGGCCGTGAAATTAATAAGAGGACAAAGAGGTACTAAAGTGAAGCTTGAAATTCTCAGAGGTTCTCAATCCTTTTTTAAGACTTTATCAAGAGAAAAAATTGAAATAAAATCTGTATCAAGTAAAGTCAATCAAACCAAAAATGGCTTATTGATTGGCTATGTAAGAATTAAACAATTTAATGCAAATGCATCAAAAGAGACTAGAGATGCCATTAAGGATTTAGAAACACAAAAAGTCGCAGGATATGTTCTTGACTTGAGAAGTAATCCAGGAGGTTTATTAGAATCAAGCATTGATATCTCAAGGCACTTCATTAACAAAGGAGTAATAGTAAGTACAGTAAGTAAAGATGGTTTAAAAGAAACGAAAAGAGGAAACGGTCAAGCTCTAACAAAAAAACCCTTAGTTGTCTTGGTTAATGAGGGTTCAGCTAGTGCTAGTGAAATAGTCTCTGGTGCAATAAAAGATAACAATAGAGGAAAATTAATTGGGAAGAAAACGTTTGGCAAAGGTCTAGTTCAATCTATGAGAACATTAGTTGATGGTTCAGGTCTAACGGTTACAGTCGCTAAGTATTTAACTCCTAACGGCACTGATATAAATAAATCTGGAATCATTCCAGACATAGAAGTAAAAATGAATATAAACCCTATTCTCCAAAAAGAGATTGGAACTAGAAAAGATAAACAATATAGAGCTGGCGAAAAAGAGCTAGTAAATATAATTAAAAGAAATAATCAGATAAGTGAATTTAATCCAAGCACTACAAACCTTAATGCATTTCTGAAAATTAATAAAAAAGATCAGGTATTTGCATTAAATTAGTTACTCATATCCAACATTCTCTTTATAGGTACATAGGCTCTTCTTATTATTTCTGCGTCAAGTTCGATAGACGGGGAATTATTTTTTAAACAATCAAGAATTTTTTCTAAGGTATTTAATTTCATATATGGACACTCGTTACATTTACAACCTTCTACATCTGGGACTTCAATAAAAATTTTATTGGGTTCTTTTTTTTTCATTTGATGAATTATTCCAGGTTCAGTTAGTACCATGTAAGTTTTAGATGGATCTTTACTTACGAAATCAAGCAGCTTACTTGTTGATCCGATAAAGTCTGAGAGAGTTAGTAAATTTTGACTACATTCAGGATGAGCAATTACTTTTGATCCTGGATTTTGGTATTTTAATTTTAGAAGTGCTTCTTCACTAAATGATTCATGAACAATGCAGCTGCCAGGCCATAATTTAAGATCTCTTCCAGAATTTTTCTGTACCCATCTTCCAAGGTTCTGATCTGGTGCAAATATTATCTTTTTATCTTGAGGTATCTTTTTAATTAATGAGACTGCATTACTGCTTGTACATATCAGATCACTTTGAGCTTTTACTTCTGCAGTACAATTTATATAACTTACGACATAGTGATCTGGATTTTCTTCCCTGAACTTTTGAAATTTATCTGAGGGACAATCGTCTGCTAATGAGCATCCTGCATCAATATCTGGTAATAGGACTGTTTTATTAGGGCTAAGTATTTTTGCAGTTTCGGCCATAAAGTGCACACCGCAAAAAATTATTATATCTGCATCATTATTTGCAGCTTTCCTAGATAGATCTAATGAATCACCAATAAAATCTGCAATTTCCTGAATCTCTGGAGCTTGATAATAGTGCGCAAGAATAATTGCATTAGCTTTTTTGCAACGCTCCTTTATTTCAGAAATCAAATCCTCTTCGTTTTGAACTGATTTCCGTTTTGCAGTAGAAGTTATACTTGTCAGGATTTAGAATATCTCTAAATAGATTATATGCCTTTAAACAGAAAAAATTCTGACAAATTTAAAAATTGCTATTGTTGGCGACTGTCATGGTCAATGGTCTGAATTAGACTTGAAGGTTTTATCGATTATCAAACCAAATATTGTTTTATTTGTTGGTGATATTTCTGACGGGAGTGTCAAAATAATTAAAAAAATCAATGAGATCAAAATTCCTGTTTTTGTGATTTTAGGAAATCATGATAGAGGAAAAGATTCTACAGGCGAAACTCTCTCAAAGCAGATACGCGTTCTTGGTGAAAAATATTGTGCATGGGATTTGAAAGTTTTTAATAATCAAATAAATTTATTGTCTGCTAGACCATGTAGTTCTGGCGGCGGCTATTATCTTTCGAAAGAAGTTAAAGGTGTTTATGGACCTATCACCGAACAAGATTCAATAAATAAAATTATCAAATGTTCCGAAAAGACTGTAGAAGATATACCTTTGATAATTATGTCTCATGCTGGCCCCTCGGGTTTAGGCTCAGAACCTAAAAGCATTTGCGGGAAAGACTGGAAATTACCCTCATTAGATTGGGGAGATAGAGATTTGTCTGTCGCTATTTCTCAAATACAAAAGAGAAGAAAAGTTGATCTTGTAATTTTTGGTCATATGCACAATCGGCTTAAAAGAAATCTTGGTTTAAGAGAGATGTTTAAAATTGATACCAAAGGAACAATTTATTTCAACACTGCTGTGGTGCCAAGATATAAAACTGATGAAGATGGGAAATTACTAATTAACTTTTCATGGATTGAGTTTGAAAAAAAGGGATTAAGTCATGTCTCCCATCGATGGTATTCAGAGTCTGGTGAAATTTGTGAAGAAGATAAATTTCTTTAGGATTAGATATTTTTGATCATATTTTAAGTATTTTTGGGCTTTTCATATCTTGAAAATAATGTTTGAGACAAGATATAACCCGCAATTCCTGCGGCTGCAAAAGCTAAACCATTTTTAAATAAAGGTAATAAATCATTTGTTCTGGATATTATCGGTGCCAAACCAAAAATTCCAAATAACATTCCCCATAAAGGAGAGAGAAGAGCTAAAAATCCAATTGATATGACTTGACCTTCTTTTCTTGGAGCAGAAGCGAAACCTGCTACTAAACCTCCAAGAACAGATGTACATAAAGTCCATATATATTGCTCTTTGGGTAGGCCCGGGACAACTTGACACCCTCCTCTTTCAAGGCAAATCTTTACGGAATTAATTGCATCCAATACTGCGCCATCCTCACCGTGATCTTTCACATAATATTGATTACCAAATCTTGTTTGAAGTTCAACCCAAAATAACCTTGGCATAAAATTAAAATAAGCCTCTCCGACGTTAAAGTTCAGTAAATTTCCTCCTCTAGGATCTGCAACTATTAACAAACTTGTCTCATCTAAATCCCAATAGTCCTTTATTGCACTACCAGGAGAACTCTCAAATTGAGATAAATATTTAATTTTCCACCCACTTTCAATTTCTAGATTGTTGAGATTGTTCTCTAAAGATTTTTTCTGATTAGGGCTTAATGTTTTAGCTAAGTCAATTACGGGTGTTTTTTCTTCTGGTAAGAGATTTGGATTATTTATAGCGAAAACGGGTTTATGTGAAATTAAAACTAATATAGATAGAAATATTCCCAATAAATAGTTAATCTTTGAAGGCATAAATAAGTTTTGACTCTTTATATTTTCGCCGATGAATAGCTTACCCGCGAATAATCCAGATTGGTTAGTAAAAAAAATAATAAAAATGGGTGGGACTATAAGTTTCTACGACTTTATGAATTTCGCATTAAATGATCCTATTAATGGTTATTACGGCAGCGGTAAAGCTGAGTTAGGCGTTCGAGGAGATTTTGTCACATCACCCTCTTTATCTGATGATTTTGCTTTTTTGGTTGGTAAACAAATAGAAGATTGGTTGATTCAGTTCAAAAATAGTTTTTTATCTAATCAGAAATTAGCTGTAATTGAATTTGGAGCAGGAGATGGAAGCTTTATGAGTGGATTAATTAAATATTTTTTAGAAAATAACAAGAATTTTTTGGAAGGAGTTTCTTTTGTAATCATTGAACCTAATGAAGGGATGGTAGAAAAACAAAAAAATAAATTGGAAGAATTTTTAAACTTAGGCATTGATATTTTATGGAAAGGTTTGGAAGAAGTAGAGGAAAATAATATAAATGGAATAGTTCTTGCAAATGAGGTTTTGGATGCTTTGCCAGTAGAGAGAATAACCTTCTCAAAAGGAAAATTACTTCGACAAGCAGTTTCTATAGACAAAAAATCTCATAAATTATATTTTGATGCAATGCCAATTACAAGTGAATTGAGAAAAAGTATTGAACTTGCTAAAAGTGAGTTGGGAATCACTATTCCGCCTGAAGATGCACTTGAAGGATGGACGACAGAATGGCATATAGATAACTCAAAATGGTTAAAAGCTATTTATCAAAAAATTAATAATGGTATTTTATTGATAATTGATTACGCTAAAGAAGCCAAAAAATACTACACCTCTAAGAATTCTGATGGGACGATAGTTTCTTATGAAAATCAAAAAATAACGAATAATGTCCTAGATTCTCCTGGAAATTGCGATTTAACATCTCATGTGTGCATAGAAACTTTAATTAATGATGCTGAGACTCTTGGATTTGATACTGTTGGAATAACTAAACAAGGAGAGGCTTTGTTGGCACTTGGATTGGCAGAGAGACTTTATGGGATTCAGAAAGAAATTAAAGTGGATTTATCAAATGCCCTTCTAAGAAGAGAGGCATTACTTAGACTCGTTGATCCTGTTTGTTTAGGGGATTTTAAGTGGTTTGTTTTTAAAAAGTTTAATGATAAGAAAATGAATATAAATTCAACCTGTTTGCTTTAAGAGAAAAACTTTAAAAATAATGAATCTTCTACGTCATCATATATATCAACAGCACCAATTTCTTTCGGTAATATAAATCTCATTTTGCCATCACGAACTTTTTTATCGCCCATAAGGATTGTTAGAACGTCTTCTTTATTTATTTTGGGGATCTCGGTAGGGAGATCATAACTCTCTAAGAGAATTTGCTGTCTCTGTAATTCTTCTTTAGACCATAACCCTTTCTCAATTGCTATTTTCCCCGCAATATTCATACCAATGGATATTGCCTCACCATGTAGAAATTTGCCGTATCCACATAAATTTTCAATAACGTGACCAAAAGAATGTCCATAATTCAATATTGCTCTAACACCATTTTCATGTTCGTCTTGAGAAACAATATGAGACTTTGTTTTAATTGAACTATTAATTATTTTAATTAGATATTCATTTTTGAGATTTATAAGTTCATTTTTGTTTTTTTCAATTTCTAAGTATTCGAAAAGTTCTTTATCACTTATTACTCCGTATTTTATTACTTCGGCCATGCCTGCACTAAATTCTCTTTTGGGCAAACTTTTTAAAGTTTCTGGATCAATAAAAACTGCTTTAGGTTGATTGAAAGCTCCAATTAAATTCTTACCTTTTGGATGATTTACTCCTGTTTTCCCTCCCACAGATGAATCAACCATTGATAACAATGTTGTTGGAATTTGAATATATTCGACACCTCTCAGCCAAGTCGCAGCTGCAAAACCACTTACATCTCCAACAATTCCTCCTCCAAGGGCAATAATTATTGAATTTCTATCTAAGCCAAATTCAAATGCTACATCATATATTTCACTTAAGGTTCTTAAGTTTTTATATGATTCTCCAGCCTTGATAAGAAACATTTTGGCCTGAAATTTATTATCCTTTAAATTATTTAAAAATTTTTCTCCATACAAATTTGATATTTCTTCATTTGAAATAACAAGTATTTTTCTATTCTTTGTTATTCCAATTTTTAAAAGTTCTTCGCTGATATTATTCAGTATCCCAGCTTCTAGAGTTACTTCGTATGACTCATCACCTAATGGGACTAATATTTTTCTCTTATTCACAATTGATTACCTAGTTAAAATTTATAAATATTTGGTATTAAATACTTTATATATTAGCAAAATCTAAGCTCTAGATCCTTAAAAATTCAGTTGTTAAGAATTAGAAATGGTAATAAAATCATGCTATGAGTTTTAAAAAAAATATAAACGATATTAAGAAAAATTATTCCCTAGGAATAATTGGAGGTGGTCAACTTGCTTTGATGTTAACCGAGGCAGCAAAAAAAAGAGATCTAGAAGTATGTGTGCAAACAAAATCTTGTGATGATCCTGCTGGTTTAAAAGCAGATCATGTCATAGAAGCTGATCCTTTAAAGATAAGAGGTAATAAATCATTAATTAATGAGTGTGAAAAAATAATTTTTGAAAATGAATGGATAAAAATTGATAAATTAAATTTAATTGACAATAAAGATATTTTTGTTCCAAGCCTTAATGCAATTAAGCCATTAGTAGATAGGTTTTCTCAAAAAAAATTAATAGATAGAATGAATATTCCCTGCCCAAAATGGATAAGTATTGAAGATTTTAAAAATCTCTCCGATGAGGAAATCAATAATTGGACTTTTCCTCTAATGGCAAAATCAAATAAAGGTGGATATGACGGCAAAGGGAACAGAAAAATAAAGACAAAAGAAGATTTAGATTCTTTTTTAACAGAGAATAGTTCTAATGAATGGTTAATAGAAGAATGGATAGAGTATGAAAAAGAACTGGCTCTTGTTGGTTCGAGAGATAGGACTGGTAAGATAAGATTCTTTCCAATAGTTGAGACGTTCCAATCAAACCATGTTTGTGATTGGGTTCTTGCACCTGGAACAAATGAATATGATTTGAACTTATTTGCAATAAATATTTTCTCTTCAATAGTCAATGAACTTAATTATGTTGGAGTTTTAGCTATTGAATTCTTCTATGGAGATAATGGTCTTTTAATTAATGAAATAGCTCCTAGAACACATAACTCAGCTCATTTCTCTATTGAAGCTTGCACTTCAAGTCAGTTTGATCAATATGTTTGCATTTCTTCTGGGATAATGCCACCTGAAATTAAAATGAACTGTGAAGGTGCAATTATGATAAATCTACTGGGGTTAAAAAAGAATTTCCCAATCTCAATGGAAACCAGAATTAAAATGTTATCTGAAATTGAGGGTTCTAATATTCATTGTTATGGCAAATCTCGCGAAATTCTGGGAAGAAAAATGGCTCACATCACATTTTTATTAAATGGTAAAACGCATTTAGAAAGATATGATGAAGCTCAAATTTTATTAACTATGGTAAGAGACATTTGGCCATCTCCAAATGCATAAAAAAATAAGTTAGAGTTAGATCACTGGATCTTTGGTTAAGTTCTTCTTTATGTGCTCTGATCTGACTCTCTTTCGACATGAGGAGACTGTCGTGATGCGGTAGTAAACCGATCTTGTAATCGGAAACGAAAGCCCACTTTGAATCCTCTTCTGGCATTTCCAGGTCGATGCAGCAGAGAACTGACGGGGGTCCGGTGTTACCTATCAAAATGCTTGTTATAAAAGCCTTTTGGTAGGTATTTTATTTTTTATGAATAACTGAGCTACTTTTATTCTCTATCAGTGTAAATAATTTATTTGCCAAAACACTTGACGACCCATTTCTAATGTATTTATATTAATAGTACACATGTATTATACAGTAATGACTTTAGGAGGAGCTAATGTTTGGACTAATTTTTCTTACGGTTATCGTAATGAGTCCCCAAGTGGTTGGTTGCTTAGCCCAGACCGCAGCAGATTAATTTTATTTCTAAGGAATAAAAAATCTCCAAGAAATAGTATGAGAATTTTTGCTCATACATATTATGCAAATGATCTTGGCGAGCCAATGGCAATTAAATCATCCACTCAAATGTATTTGGATAATGCTTGGGATAAATGGCATGACCTTCAATTAGAAGGTTGGACTTTTGAAGAACTTGAATTACCTGAATAAGTATGACTAACTTAAATCCAATCAAAAAGAAACTATCAAAAGCAGATAGAAAGATATCTATACAAGACCCATCAAAATTATTAGCAGAATTTTTTAATGGTTTTGTAATTGAACTCGATGAAGAATATAAATATGAATCATAAAGAATTGATAGATCAAGTTTCCGCAAATTTATTTAAGCAAAGTGGAAAGTTAGAAAGTAGAAGATCTTGGCTGGCAATGAGAAATTATCTTGAACAATTAGACAGCGAGCAACTTAAATCCATGCTTAAGGACCACGGATGATTTAAAACTTTATTTAGTTTTTATTTTTTTCTTAATTCTTAGAAAACCATAAGTTGCAAAGCCAACTAAAAACATATCTAAGTAAATATGCCAAGCAGGAAAAATCTGGTGTATTAATTCCATTAACGTTTTATTGCCACTTGCCAATAAGGATAATCTAAATTTGATTTTTCTCTAATCAATTGTAATTTTCTAGAATTTATTTTTACTACTATTCCATCTGTTGGATATTTACTAAAAAGCTTCCCTTCTAGCCATCGTTTTCTAAATAATTCAACTTGGTTCGTAAAGTTGCATGAAATATCCTGAGGGATCGTGAAGCCAAGCTTTGAAAGACTCTTTTTGGACTCATATTGGTTAAGTGTTGAATTAAGTATTTGAAATGCGCAGAAGCTAAGACTTTCAGAAAATCCCTCTTTAGCTCTTAGAAATCCAGCAGAGATTCTCTGGGAGATATTTGGACTTTGGTTTGGTGCGTATAATTCACCTCTAACTTGAAGAACTCCTCGTAAAGGGAGATTATTGGGAATGTCTTGGACTTTAAAAAGTTTACTAGTAACATCTGTCCCTTTTCTTGAAATTGCTTTCTCCAAGGTTCCATCCCTATATTGCAGAGCAACAGCACAACCATCAATTTTTGGTTCAATTAATAATCTGGTATCTGCTAATAATCCTTTCAAGAATTCATCTGTTGAATCCTTTTCTAATGAAGGTAAAACTAGTTTATTTTTCTTTTTAAAGTAATCACAATTAGGTTTAGTTCTTAATAAATTTTTTTCAAGTTGGTCGAACTCCTTATCAGAGATTAAAGCATTACCATTTCTATAATTATCGTCATACCATTCAATTCGTTCTTCTAAATAAGTCTTCATTTAATACGATGGCTTAAGTTTTTGGCTAGGTGTCCAGCTTGGTTTATCTATGATCCATTTTTCTCTATCTTCATATTTAACAGTCCACAAAAGAAATGAAGAAATTTCTTTAAGAGTTATGCCAACCAAATATCTTGTTTTGGGGCTTATTGATATAAATCCAAATAATAATATTAATAAAATAAGTTTAAACATGCCTTTAATCATTTAAAACTCAGTGTAATTTTTGCGAACTTTTTAATTAATGCAATTCTTATAACCTTCAATCTTTGCTAGTTCATCAATGTTCAAACCTGTTTCCTCTAGTAAAGTTTCTCCTATATCGTCCTTATTAAATTTAGTTAAAGCTCCTTTAGTAGAGTACTTAATACATTGGTTTTTGTATTTTGCTTCTTTGACAACAGGAGATAAATAAAAACCAAACAAGATGATAAAAGCTCCATAGGTCAACACCTTTCTATGGTTTTTCCACCATTCATAAAATTTATTGGACACGAAAAATAAATAATTAATTTCTATTTTAAATTGATTGTCAACAAATTACTTTAGTAATTGAAGAATTGCTTAATTTATTGTTTTTTCATTAATAGATTTAACCCAAGAATAATATCTTGATTTTCTAATCCTTTGCTCTTTCGAGACTAATCTATCCGCAGATTCTAGGAGTGATTCTCCTTTCTCAACTTTTGTGGTAATAGATATACCAAAACCTTTTGCTTCAATTCTTGCAATGCCACCCTCTAAAAAAAATAAAAAAGACCAACCTTTATTCCATCCTAAATAGAAGGGATTTCGATACATTGCATTCTTCTGGATATACTCTTTAATGTTATTTCCCTTTTTAAGGTGTTACTTGTATACACTATTACCAAATAAGAAGTTTACGGCTGATTATTTCTGGAAAAGTAATTTTAGTATTTAAATAATTACTTCGAAGAGCACTTGACGCACAAGACTAGTACATTTATATTAATAGTACAACTGTATTATCTTTATGACTTCAGGAGTCGCTAATGTTCGGACTTGTTTTTATCGTGGCAGCCTTATTGACCCCCCAACTGGCTGGTTGTTTAACCAAAAAAGTGGTTTATTAATTTTTTTTGAGAGTTATAAGAAATCTGTATCTAATAACTTAAAAGTATATACTCATCTTTTCTATGCAAATGAATTGGGTGAACCAGCCCAAATTAAAAATTCAAGACTTCATTCTATTGAGTGTGCTTGTGAAACATGGAATGAATTAATTTCAGGAGGTTGGCAAATTGTTACTAATAAATTCCTGTAATCATGATCAAGGTAAATCCGTCAAAGTGGGAATATCTAAAAGAATCTACTTTAAAACGAAAACGAACAAAGATTTGTATTACTTGCAATCACTTTCGCTACAGCACTACAGAAACTTTTGCAACTATCTTGATCTGTCCAAAATACGAAAAACTCATACCACAGGGTGATCATTTACTTAAAGGTTGTGAGTATTGGCAAAAAAATAGGACGATATTTTCTCCTGAAGCATCTTAATTATTCTCTAATTAAACTTCTCTAGGTAGAGATATTTAATTATGTAAACAAAGCATTATTTTATACAACTTAAAAAATTCTTTTTAAGTAATTTTGAAGCATGATTCAATTCTACTTTTCCATATTTTTATTAGTTGTGCTTACATTTTTTGCACTTTTATTAGATGCACCAGAATTGGCTTCTTTAATTCAAACATTTTAGAAAATAATAAATCAGCATTTTTACTGATTTACTTTCTTTATAAGTAAGGCGTATGTTTAACTTGTTGAATAGGAGGAATCTAATGATTGACAGTCCACCAGAGGAGTTAAATTATAAAATTTAAATCTAGATAAAACTAATGCTAAATCTGGAATGAATCTACTATTTGAGATTCATTCCTTTTTTATTTCTTTCTATAAAAATGAAAAATTATAAATATTAAATTTTTTAAAGTAAATAATCTGTTCATATTAAAATGATTTGATAACTAAGTTTCTTCTTAGAAAGTGGCTAACTTTACCTGAATCCAAAACCAGTTTTTTTTACTTCTTTTTCTTCAAATTCGTTCATAATTAGTTTTAGTAAACTTTTAAGTTCTGAATTCGAAGCATCAGTATCTTTTTGAAGATTTATACAAATGTTTTTTATTTCCTCATAAGCATTATCAATTAATATTGTTTTTTGATCTGGATTAGCCATAAGATTTTAAAATGCTCCATTACAGTTGAACCCACTGCAGTTAATAACCCTAAAAATATTCATTACAAAGTTGTGGAATCTTTCATCATAAAAAAATGCCCAGGTTGTAAATATAGCAAAACCAGAAACAGCAAAAGCAGCATATTGAAGCCAATGTATTCCAAAGCTGTCTATTCCATTTTTATCAAAATCAGAATTATTCAATTGTTTTTTACTTATATTAAAAATTTTTTTTTTAAAAGGAGAGTTTGTTTTGTACGAGAGATTTATTTTTTTCTTTAAGGCCTTAATGTATTGATAGTTTAAATAAAACCTGGAATTATCCACCCAAAAAAACCGTAGTTTATTATCAAAGCTAAAAAACCAATCATAGCTAATCTCCCATTCGTTATTTCGGCACTTTTCCAAAATTTACCCATATAGTTTTTAATTTTTTTCGAATTTTTATCTATCAAATAATTTGGTTCTAAAGGTTCCTGCAACCTTTTGATGGCGTATAAAGAGAATTGGATTGTAATTGCGATGATAACAACTATAAAACTAGTAAGAGCATCCATTTTTAGATTCCATATGTGATCAATTAGTAAGCCAAAGAGTAAATGACATTTGTATGTATCAAACATTTCCTTATTTCTGCTTTATTGACAGAGGAAACCTTAACTTGAATTATTAAAGAATGTAACATATTTAAAAAAAATAAGTATGAATCCTTACTTTTTCTTTGGATTTAATATTTTTAAAGACTAAAGTGCTACATTTATGTGTCAGATATATCCTAAGACTAGTCTTAATTGAATTACAGAATTAGCCTTAAAGTCATGTTTCTCCATGCCAAATAGACTATTAAAAATTTTTTTAATAGGAATATATTTTCAATGTAATTTATTTAAATTAATTTTTAATAAATATAAATTATTACTTTTGTTTAATTTCGGGAAGATAGAATTTATTGCCTAATGTATAACCAATTGACATTAGTACGAACCCTATAAGTTGAGGTAAATGAGAATTTGCCAGAGAGATTTTTTCAATCATTTCTCAATCCATAAAACAATATAATAATAAAAAAATTTTATTTATGTAAATTTATTTTTTTTTTGATTCTTTAATTTCCCCAGATTTTTTTAGTGAATTAACAAGTCTTTCATTTTCTGTTTTTAAATTTTCTAATGCAGATTTTGTGAATTGTTCTTTAGCCTCAAATTTTGCTGAACTTATAACTTTTTTATTAGGCAGTTTTTTCTTCGGTTCTGGCTTCATATTAAACAGCTTTTTAAAAATATTAGAAGTTATTTTTTTTGTATTAGGTATTATTTTTTACAGTTTTCTGGTTAATAATATTTGTTTACATAAACAAATTAATCTTTATCTTTTGGGAGCCTTAACCATCCAGTAGTCCATTCTGATTTTAGTTTTGCCCATGAGATCCTTTTAATATCTTTTTTATTTTTAGTAGGAAAAATATCAACCCATCTATCTTCATTTTTACCACCATAAGCTTTAACTTGAAAATGCCTATTACCATTAATAGTTTTTGGTGATGTCCAACAAAGAGTAGGAGGCCATTTCATGAAAAATTTTTAAAAGTTAAAAAAACTAAAGGTTGCTTTGCCCAGTCAAAACTAAACCATAATAGGCAATCGTCCCAAGGATAAGTACAATACCTAGTATTCTAATAATCATGATTTAATATTTAAAATTCAAATTATATTAAAGAAGTTTTATAAATTTGAGTTGAAGATTTAATATTTTCTAATTTTTCTTTTTGTTATTTCTAACTATTGAGTGGCAAGATTCAGGATGCCATTCATTCTGAATCTTGCCAATGAAATCGTAAATAAATGAATCAGGACATCCAGTTTCTTTTTGAAGTTCTGAAAGTTTTTCTTTAATGAATTCATAAGCACTCGTTATTACCCCTAAATTTTCTTCTTGGGTAGGAACCCATTTCTTATTATCCATTAATATTTTTTAAATCATTTTCCACAATATCGTAATAGGTTATGTCTCCATAATCTGCATCTGAACAACATAAATCTCCATATATTTCCTCTAACAAATCGTATGCATCTGAATACTTATCAAAACTTTGAGCGGTTAATTCGTCATCTTTCCCATCAATTCTGATTATTTTGTAGGTCATATTTTACATAGATGCAAAAAGTTTTTTTGATTCATTTGATCATCTTATAAATAAAAATCTTATTTAGGAGTATTAGTTGGGTAAAGCTTCTGAATTTTATTTTTCTGAATTTCTATTTTTCTTCTTGCATATTTTTTTGCCATTATTTTTCTGATAAATAATTGTGGGATAAGCCAAACTAATGCAATAGCTATAGCCATGAAAGCAGGATTTCTCCACGTTAACCTAATAATCTCTTGTATAAATTCTTGATTGAAAATTTCCATACATTAAATTTTGATGATAAAAATATCTTTGCTTTCTTTTATCAAATCTTTTAAACGTTATAACTTATCATAACCTTAAAAAATCTAATAAGGAATATTATAAATTTTTTCTTTTCTAGTTTGTTTTCTTATATATTTGGATTTAGATTAATTTTTTATTTTTTAGTTTAGAGATGTCGACTTATCTAATTACAGGATCAAATAGGGGTATTGGGTTAGAACTATGTAGGCAAATTCATAAGAGGGGAGATAATGTAATTGCAACGTGTAGGAAAGCTTCAAAAGAACTTAGAGATTTAGGAGTGAGAATCGAAGAGAATATAGAAATTTCTTCTAATGAGTCGATAACAAATTTGTGTAAAAAATTATCTGGAGTTAATTTAGATTGTTTAATTCATAATGCAGGAATTTATGAATTTAATTCTTTCGAAAACTTAGATAAAAAAAGTATTTTGCGGCAATTTGAAGTCAATGCATTGAGCCCAATATGTATGACTCAATCACTTAAACATCTTTTAAAAAGATCTTCTAAAGTTGCTTTTATCACAAGTAGAATGGGATCTATTGAAGATAATACATCTGGAAGTTCTTATGGTTACAGGATGTCTAAAGTCGCCTTGTCAATGGCAGCAAAATCACTTTCCATAGATTTATCTAGAGAAGATATATATGTAGCTATTTTGCATCCTGGGTTAGTGAGTACAAGAATGACTGGCTTTACAAGAAATGGAATTAGTCCTGAAGAATCAGCAAATGGCCTTTTAAAGCGTATTGATTCTTTAAATAAAAATAACTCGGGTACGTTTTGGCATGCTAACGGAGAAGTTTTGCCCTGGTAATATCTTTACCTTTGATTGAAGAAATTTATATTGTTAATTTGTTAAAAAACTTTTAAATTTTTAACGAATTTCTTTCCTTGTTTAATTCTTTTAGTTATCTTTAAAAAATAACATTAGTAAAGGAGGTGATTCATTGTCGTATCTACCGAAAAATGCGGTTATCAAAGGGGCCGTGAATTCAGTATCTTCATCACATTCATCGGTCTCTTTTTCTTTAATTAAGAAAAAAGGTTTCATCATTAATAGATTTATATAAATCAATCACTTAATAATCAAAAGCTCTGCATCTCAAGTAGTTGCAGAGCTTTTTTTATGAACTTAAATAGTCTTTCAAGATTTACTCTATCTTTTTTGGCCGAAGTAAATTAAGGCTAAAAAAGATAAAGTGCTTACCACAGCTATTAAGTACCACCCAGTTGAGGAGTTGCTAGTTACTTCTGTCATTTATTTTGATTTATCGGAGGAATTTATTATTTGAGTGAAAATCACAATTGATATCATTAAGAAAACTAAAAGTATATAAGTTAAGTTCATTTATAGAAAAATGCTAATTATTAAAAAGATTATTCCTACAACTACCGTAACGATTGCTCCATCAACTAATAAATCTTTCCATGTATAAATTTTAAGCATTCTTTTTTTATCTTCTTCACTCATAAGGTTTTTCAACCACGTCCAATCTAAAAGCTGAGTCAATGCAACACCAAAAATTAAATGCCCAATCAAAATACCAATCAGATCAATCCTAGAAATATCTTTAGTGAGACTTGTAATAATAAAAAAATACACTAGCTTTTGTCTTTATTAGATAAGGCACCACCTTCTTCTTTGTATTTATCCCAAGCTTCACTTATTTTTTCTTTAGAGAAATTTTGTTTCCCCTCAGAGAATTTATTTTTGAGATTATTAAAACTATTAGTCAGCTCCTTTTTTGTTGGTTCATCAAGAAAGTTTGATGTTAATTTCCATAAGTACCAGCTACTAGCTAGAAGAAGAATTAATCCCAGTAATTGCATATTGGTTTTTTACTATGCTACAACTTTTTTAATGGTTTCGATAAATTAATTTATTGAATACCAGCAGTATTTTTTGGACATAAAAAAAATTAAAACTTTAACCAGTGGAAAAATATTCTATCCAGTAACCATATAGTTAAACCTCCTTCCAAGAAAGCAAACCAGTACATCCCATAATCAGAAAATCCCATTTGTTCTTTTACTGTTTTAATTAATTTTTTGTGAGCTTGAATGAGATCTTTCATGAACAATCAAATTTTTTAAAGCTGCTGAATTTCTTTAATCAAAAAACCCTTTCCATAGCAAGATAGACATGTTTTAGTCTCATCTAATGAAATTCTTAGAAAACCTGCTCCATTACATCTGAAGCAATTTACTTTAGAAGTTGAGTATAGTTTTGACTTGATTTTAGCAGCACGGTTTAAGTAAGAAACAGTTTCCTTACGACCGTTTGCTTGAGCAGCTTTGTTTAAAAGCTTTTTGTAGTTGACTTTAAGTTCTTGATTATTCATCTTTTAACTGAAACTAGTTTTCAAATATAGGTAAAAAAAGCAATAAAGAATTAAAATAAGCCCAATGGATTTACCGTTTATATTTCTAATCTGATCTCATGTTGAGATTAAACTAATATAACGGATATTTTTTTTTAATGTTAATTATAAGACTTCTATTTTTTTATTTTTAATAGAAAATTTATATTTGATGAATTAATTTAAAATATTTAAAACCAAATATAAATAAAAGAGATTGCTTGAAAAAATATAATTTTGATGAATCTAGGACACTATCCAGCTTTTTTTAAATTCTTAACTAAAAAATCATTTTCGTTAGTAAGTACATCAAACTTTGAGTTCTTAATTTTTTCTTTGATTTCAGTTGTAGGATTTTTTTTAATTTTGTTAGTATTCATAATTTTAAAATCAATCAAAAAAAATTACTTTTAAAATAATACTGATCATCAAAACAAAATGTGGATATATTTTTTTCAAAAGAGAAAATATTTTATTTTGCACATAGAAGATTTAATTCAATCAACATATTGTGGAAAACCCTGTTGAAAAACACTAAAAAAGTGGATAACTCTCGGGGAGCATTATCAAAACAAGCTTTTCTAGAATAATTTTTAAGTATTAATACTTCATCAAGAAAAGTTTAAATATAGTTTAAGATGCTTCATAATCTATTGTTATAACTGTGGGATCATTACTTTTATATTTAAAATAAAGATTTTTTCTAGAAACTTGTGTTGAGAAAAAATTAAAGAATTTATTTTTGAATGATGTATCAAATTTACAAATAAAGTTAAGAAAAATAAAAGGAAACTTGAATTTTTGAAAATTTGTCTCATCTGTTTAAATTAAGTCTTGATTCGGTTTTCTCTATGGCAACACTTCCCAAGTGCAAGATTAATCAAATAGGTTTGTATGAGTTAAATATTTAAAATGACTGAAGAAAAAAAGGATTCAAAAAAATGTTCTGGAAAGAAAAACATTATGTTTGCCTATGGTTTTGTACAACTGGGTTCTAGTTTTGTATCGGCTATAGCATTAGCTGCGATCGCTTTTGGATTCTGTTCAGTAAAAAAAGAATCTAAACTTTTTAATAAATGTGTTGCAGAAATTATTGAAGATGGTGGCACCAATTCTGAGGCCGTAAGGTATTGCAATGGGGGCAATTAAAACCCCACTCAGATTAATTAAATGGATTCAACCTGTGATTTGATTATTGATTCCTTAAAAGAGGAGCCAATTGGAGAAACTGATCATTTTATTTGGTTCATAACAGACATTGGCATTGTTGCCTTATTTAAAAGAGAGGAAAACTTTGAAACTTATAGTTCGAATGTCGAAATTGAGGCAAATAAAATTGCTTTAGATATTACTAAAGAAGAGAAAGAGTACCTCAAGATAAAAGAGAGACAGCTGTTCTTGTTTTATTCATAATCTAGGATTTAGTTCTTGATTTAGTAAGATGGCTCAAGGTTAAAGGCCTGCTCCATAATATTGTTTTCACTAATTAATTCGTAGGTTAGCTCTTTATTTAGGGCATTTATATAAGATGTATAAAGTTTTCCCCAAACAAATTCAAATTCATCTTTACTTAAATTCTTGAAAAGAATTTCTCCTTTGAAGTAAATGTGATAAGAATCATTCATCATGGAAAATTAATCTTATCCTTTTTAACGCAGTGAAATATGTATGTAGTATTAGGTGCTACTAAAAAGAAATTTATATTTGGAAGTCAAATACTTTTAGACTATTCGTGTATTCATTTTTTGTTTTTTGAATAATCCGACTGTCTCATCAAGATCCATACACGGCTGAATACTTATATCCATTAACCTTCTCCAGGGATGCCATTGCTTCCAGATTGTCTCAAGAGAATCTGCACTTACTACAGAATGTCCAATCCCATTTTGAACCATGAAAATCCAGGAATGAACCTCATAGTTTTCAGGTCGATTTTGGGGACCACCTGACTCGTACCAATTAATTAGCATTTCTGCCCCTTCTTCTTGATCCTCACCATCTGTAAATTCGTAGGAAATCAAATATCTTTGCATATAGATTATTATTAAAATCTTTACACTATTTTAACTCTAGATTTAGATATTGCCTCCCAATTTAATTAATGCTATGAAGTTTATAGAAGTGATTGTTTTAAATGGCCGAAAGATTTGGGAAAATTAAAAAGAATATTTTGACTAATTTATCTTTTATAAATAAGACAGTCTTGAAGTATTTTCAAAACCATGATCTGTTTGTATAGCTTCAGTTAACAGATAAAATTTGATACTTTAAAAATAACTTAAATTAGTTACCATACTTGTACGGTATAGATACCAATGATAAATAAAAAGGACAGTAGTGATCCAATTGATAATTTAGAGTATGAAAAAGTTCTAGAAGAAGAAATAATTAATTCATATGAAAGTAAATTTCTGAAAGATACTGAACCAGACAAAAAAAATTCTAAATTTTACAGACTTAAAAGAAGTCCATTAGAAATAGTAAATAGGATATTTTTCTTTTTCTTTATTGGAAGTTTTCTTTTCTCTTTGTTTTTAGCTTATTCAGAAAGTAAGTTGTGGTTCATACTTTATGTAATAAGTGCATTGTCATGTGTTTTCTATACTCCTAATAGAAAGGCACTTAAAGAATTAATAGCAGCTTGGCCAAATATAGAGGATCTCATTAAAGGGAGGAGTATGTGGAGAAAAGGCAAGTAAATAGATTATGAAACCGTTAAGTTCATTTAAAAAATGGTTATTAAATATCCTCGTACCATACATAGAGGGCACCAATAAGAAAAAAGAGGATAAAAAATGAGTCTGATACAGCTTGGAATTATTATTGAAATATTTTTGTTTGTGGGAGTTTTTTTATGGGTTAGGAAACTAAATAGTAAACAAAGTAGGCAACCATCTTTATCAAAAAAAACAATAAAAAATCTCAAATTTTAGAATTTTGATCACAAAATAAGGAATCTTTATAAAGAGATAAATTTATGGGAAAATTCTTTACTTTTTTCCTCTCACTTTGTGTATGAAATCGGTTAGAACATCTATATCGTTTTAAAAAATATGGTTTCCTCCATTCAAGGTCTTGCACCAATAACTAATCCATTAAATAGTGTCTTAATAGATAAGAAACTAATAAATGTTGATCAAAAGTTCCTTCAACTTGTTTCTCTAGCAGAAGGGTTACCTCGTACAGAAGTCATAGAAAGTGGAAGGAATTACTGGAGAGGTGTTTGTAGAAGCTTGATTTTTAGATTTCCTGATGACCTGGAAATTTTAAAGCTTGATGTAAGAAGTTATGTTGATAGGTCTAAAGGAATAATTCAAATAAGATCTGCAGCAAGATTAGGGCAATCAGATTTAGGTGTAAATCTTAGAAGAGTGGAATACTTGTTTAATCAATTAGAGAAATTTTAATTAATCTGTTTTTTATAAATTTAAGGTTCTTTTTACTAAATAGTTGTGCTTTAATTCATAAGAATATTTGAATTGCCATGGTAAAGATAATCTTAGTTGGAATTATTGTCGCGCTTGTATATTCTCAACCTGACCTTCGTCTTACCGTCGCTGATTGGTTAAAAGCAGCTTCTGATTTTCTTATTGAGTCAGTACAAGTAAAACCTTGAGTTAATTTTAATAAAGAATTAAATAAGACCTGAGACAGTAATCATTTGTTTAATGCATAAAGCTACGAAAATAAATATTATTATCCTGCTTAATATGTATTTCACTTAAACAAATAAATAGTTTTAGGAACATAATAGAAAATTTTTTTGAAATTTTTGAATAGTTAACGATAATAAGGGATATGAAGCTTAGATTATTTGAGTTCTATTTTATTAAAGACTATTTAAGGCCTTGGTTTGGTCTTATTTATTCTTTATTCTTTCTGTTTTTTTTAGGTGCAATTGGCTATCGAATAACAGAGGGATGGGAATGGAGTGATTGCTTATGGATGGTTCTAATCACAATAACCACTATTGGTTTTGGAGAAGTTCAACCTTTAAGTCCTGAAGGCAGGATAGTAACTGTTTTAGTGATCGTTGGCGGATTGATCTTTATTCAATTTACCTTTCAAAAAGCTGTTAGATTATTCGAATCCGGCTATTTTCAAAGAGTAAACGAATTACGTTTTAAAAGAATTCTTAGAAAAATGGAAAATCATGTAATTTTGTGCGGATATGGGAGAGTAGGTCAAGAAATATCAAACCAAATAAAAACGCAAAATATTCCAATTATTGTTGTTGAAAGTGACGAAGATAGAAAAAAGATTGCTGAAGAAAATGGTTTAGAAGTTCTTTGCGCTGATGCAACTCTTGATGAGACGTTAAAACTGGCAGGATTAGAAAAATGCAAAAGTTTGGTTGTTACTTTGCCCAATGATGCTGCAAATTTATATGTGGTTTTAAGCGCTAAAGGGATAAGAAGTTCTATAAGAGTAATTGCAAGGGCTGGGACAGAAGAGGCCGCAAGTAAGTTGAGATTAGCCGGGGCAAGTATAGTTGTAAGTCCTTATATAGCTGCAGGAAGAGCAATGGCATCAATGGCCTTAAGACCAATAGCCATTGATTTTCTAGATCTTTTAGCAGGAAGTGAATGTGAAATCGAAGAATTTGAATTAAGTAATGATATTAGTCTCTTTGAAACAGCAGAGAAAAGATCACTTTCTGAACTTGGAATAGGTAAAAAAAGCGGTGCAAAAATTTTAGCTATTAAAGAAAATGAAAAGTTGTTCACTAATCCTGGCGGTAATTTCATACTTCAACCAGGTCAGGTTTTAATAGCGTTTGGTAGTAAAGAACAACTAAATATTTTGAACGGATTATTAGGAAATCTTGTCGTAGCGGTAGAGCTATTAAAGTAGATAGATCAAGAATCAGATTTAATTGCTAAATTAATTGTGGGTGGAATAAATCAAATGAAAATATTTAAATTTCTATTTGTAATTCCTGTTATAACTTTAATAATTATTTTTCAAACCTCTTTGCATAATAGATATCTAATGGCTTCTGATATTAGAGATGGAGAAACAATTTTTAGAAATGTTTGTGCAGGCTGCCATGTAAGAGGTGGATCAGTCGTTCTCAAAGGATCTAAATCATTAAAACTTTCCGACCTTGAAAAAAGAGGAATAGCAGATGTAAATTCAATAACAATAATTGCTAATGATGGGATTGGTTTTATGAAGGGTTACAAAAATAAATTGAAGGATGGAGAGGATAAGGTTCTCGCACAATGGATTATTCAAAATGCAGAAAAGGGTTGGGAGTAAATGAAAAGTTTATTTTTTGCATCGTTTTTATTTTTATTAGCTGAATTTGCTTTTGCTGAGGAATTAACTAATTACACAATTACATCTGATTCTCAAATAAATACTATAGAAGGTGATTTAGAGGTTATTGGAAATGTAGTTATTAAAAGCAATAGTGGTAATTTTGAGGCTTATTCTGACAAGCTTTCTTTTGACAAGGATGATAAATCTCTAAAACTTATTGGTAATGTTTATGTTAAAAATTTAGAGTCTGAGGGAATTGCAATTAAAGAAACATCTGGAGATGAATTGACAATACTTACTGATAAAGGACTGTTTGAATTCAAATCTCAAAATAAAAACAGAGTAACAACAAAAATTAAATTCTAAATAAAGAGTTGATATTTAATTGAGAATTTTAATTTCTAGCTGAGCTCTTAATGCCGAAATATAAATAATTTTATATATCAAAATAATTTGATTTATATATCTTTAAATTTTTTAATTATCTCATGGCTGTAATTTATATTTAACAGACTCATTTCTCATTACCAAAGTGGGCATTTTAAAAAAAATCCTTATTTTTTCTTCTTCTATCTCATTAGTTCTCTCTCAAGAAGCGATTGCTTCAAAAAGATTGAGCGGAGCAGGTGCTACATTTCCCTCGAAAATTTATACTAGGTGGTTTTTTGACTTAGCCAAATCAGGTGGACCAAGAGTTAACTATCAAGCAGTAGGCTCTGGTTCTGGCAGAAAAGCCTTTATAGATGAAACAGTAAATTTTGGTGCTTCTGATGATCCTATGAAGGCTAAGGATATAGAAAAGGTATCAAGAGGCTTAGTACAGATTCCTATGGTTGGAGGAACTATTGCTTTTGGTTATAACTATGATTGCGATTTGAAACTTACTCAAGAGCAAGCAGTACGAGTTGCAATGGGTATGGTTAAAAACTGGAAAGAATTAGGCTGTAAATCAGGAAAGTTAACTTGGACACATCGTTCTGATGGTTCTGGAACTACTAAGGCTTTCACAAACTCTATGGAAGCATTTTCACCAACATGGACTTTAGGAACTGGTAAATCAGTTAAGTGGCTAGCAGGCGTTGGAGCAAAAGGTAATTCTGGTGTTGCAGGTGTTATTCAAAATACTCCAGGTGCAATTGGTTATGTAAACCAGTCATACATTAAAGGTAAGGTTAAGGCTGCTGCACTTCAAAATCTTTCTGGTGAATTTGTTACTCCAAATACTGAATCAGGAGCAATAGCTTTAAATGGAATAACTCTTGATAAGAACTTGGCTGGAAAAAATCCAAACCCCACTGCTAAAGGAGCTTATCCAATAGCAACCTTAACTTGGATACTTGCTTATGAAACAGGTAATGGAAGGAATACTAAAGCAATCAAACAAGCCTTTAATACATTGTTAAGTGATGAGTATCAAGATAAGGCTTCATCCCTTGGATTTATCCCTTTAAAAGGGAATATCCTTTTGAAATCAAGAGCTGCCGTTGAAAAAATAGGTAGTTAAATTTTTTAATAGATGTCAAATTATCATGACTTTCATATACCTTTAAGTCCTCTTAAAGTCTTTTACAGCATTTAGTAGTAGATTTATAGAGATATTCTTTTTTTAATGGAAGAGAAATTAACTCTTTTCAAGAATCGTAAAAGATTCGGTATCGAAAAAAATATTGATATTATCTTCAAGAATACTGCTCTAGTCTTGTCTAGTTTTGTAGCAATAATACTTTTAGGAATTATTTTAGTAGTCTTTTTTCAGTCATTCGAATCCTTTTCGAGGTATGGCTTGAAGTTTCTAGTAACCTCTGAATGGAATCCAGTAAAAGATGAATACGGAGCTTTTACAGCAATATATGGCACATTAGTAACTTCATTCCTGTCGCTATTAATAACTATCCCTTTGGGAGTTGGAACTGCAATATTTATTACCGAGGACTTTGTACCGAAAGTTTTTAGAGAAATAATAGGTTCTTTTGTTGAATTATTAGCAGCAATTCCATCAGTTGTATTGGGACTTTGGGCAATATTTGTTATGGAACCTTTTTTTAGAGCCTTTTTTGTCTTTTTACATAATTTCTTTGGTTGGATACCTTTATTCAGTACAGAACCTACAGGCAGGAATTCTTTGTTAGCAATATTGATTTTAGTAGTAATGCTTTTACCAATAGTGACTTCTATTGCAAGGGATTCACTTAATCAGGTTCCTAAAAAGCTAAGAAATGCGGCTTATGGAATTGGAGCAAGTAGATGGAAAACAATATTTTCAGTAATTTTGCCGGCAGCATTATCAGGAATTATGGCAGGTGTTCTATTGGCTTTAGGTAGGGCAATGGGAGAAACAATGGCTGTGACAATGATTATTGGTAATTCCAATGCATTTAGTTGGTCTCTATTATCTCCTGGATATACCATTTCCTCCATGCTCGCAAACCAGTTTGGTGAGGCTGATGGAAGTCAGGTTTCATCACTATTTTATGCGGCTTTTGTACTTATGATCCTTTCTTTGGTAGTAAATATCTTTGCGCAGTGGCTAGTTAAGAAATTTAGTCTCAAATATTAGATAATTATGAATTCACTCTATTACCAGAAAAGATTATCAAGAAATATAGGAGATAAATTCTTTACTTCTTTATCAATAATTTGTGCATTGATCGCAATACTACCTTTGATTTTTCTGGTGACTTATATCCTTTACAAAGGTGGATCTCAAATCACACCAGAATTATTTACTTTAGAACCAAATCCCCCTGGAGATGATTTAGATGCAGGTGGTATTAATCCTGCATTAATCGGAACATTAATAATAACTAGCATTGCTTCAATTATTGCCATACCAGTAGGTGTAGGTGGTGGCATATACCTGGCGGAATACTCTAAAGGTGGTCCTTTTTCAAGGTTTATTAGATTTGGGGTAAATGTTTTAGCAGGAGTCCCCTCAATTATTGCGGGTGTATTTATTTATGCCTTAATTGTTTCGACAAAGATCTTATTTGGAAGTATGTACAGTGGCTTAGCAGGAGGAATGGCACTTTCAATATTGATGTTGCCCACTGTGATTAAGACCACTGACGAAGGTTTAAAGTTAGTTCCTAACGAATTAAGATATGCTTCTCTTGGCGTTGGAGCAAGTATGTATACAACTATTTTGAAAGTTACTTTGCCCTCTGCCTTTAGGTCTATTGCTACTGGCGTTGTACTTGGAATCGCAAGAGCTGCAGGTGAAACAGCACCTTTGATATTTACGGCTTTATTCTCTTACTACTACATAACAGGCTTTGGAGACTTGTTTTATGAGATGGGATCTTTGGCTGTATTGATATATAACTTTGCCCTTGAACCTTATGATGCACAGAATAAATTAGCCTGGGCAGCTTCCTTTATTCTAGTTTTATCGATACTATCAGTAAATATATTTTCAAGGATATTGGCCGCTTTTACTGAGAAAACTAAGAGAGTATAAATGATTAAAACTAATAAAAAAATACCAAAGAATATCATTTTATCTCTTGAGAATGTTTCTATTAGCTATGGAACTTTCGAAGCTGTAAGAAATGTTTTTTGTAATTTTAAAAAAGGAAATATAACCTCCCTTATTGGCCCCTCCGGTTGTGGTAAATCTACTGTTCTTAGATCTTTAAATAGGATGAACGATTTAATTCCTAATTGTTCTTTGAAAGGAACAGTTCTGTTTGATGGAACTAATATTTATGACAAAAGAGTAGATCCAGTTGAAGTAAGAAGAAGAATTGGAATGGTTTTTCAGCAGCCTAATCCTTTTCCGAAATCTATCTATGAAAATATTGCATTTGGGGCAAGAATTAATGGCTTTACTGGAGATATGGATGAATTAGTGGAAAGTTCACTAAGGAAGGCTGCATTATGGGATGAATGTAAGGATAAATTGAATGATAGTGGTTACTCATTATCTGGTGGACAACAACAAAGATTATGTATCGCTAGAACCATTGCGATTGAGCCTGAAATAATTCTTATGGATGAGCCATGTTCAGCTTTAGATCCAATCTCTACTTTGAAAATAGAAGAGACGATGCATGAACTTAAGAAGAATTACACAATAATTATCGTTACCCATAATATGCAACAGGCATTAAGAGTTAGTGATATGACTGCATTTTTTAATGCTATTGAATATGAAGATGGGGATGGAGGAAAGGTTGGTTACCTTGCAGAATTTAATTCCACTAAGAAAATTTTTAACTCCCCAAAAGAAAAAACCACTCAGGAATACATATCAGGTAAATTTGGTTAATGTTTAATTTGTACTTTTAAAAGAAAAATTTTTACCTTAAACAGGGGTAAGGGGTAGACAAACAGTATAAATACCTATATAGTTATTTCGAATTAGCCAGTTTATCTTTGAAAAACTACCCTTTTCTGCCTTTCTTGATTTTTGCAGGGGCTTTAATAACAACTGCAACAATAGGTTTGCCCGTATTTACTTCATAATTTAAGAGTATTTCTATTTCTGGTAAGCTTATGTTTTCAATAATAAATAAAGAATTAATTGGAACTCCTCATAAAGCTCTAATAAAAGGAAATTTATTTGACTTTATAAAAAAAAGAGAGAATATGAATCTGTGTGGGAGTGAAAAATCTGTATTAAAACCATTAAAAGTGGTTAATTTCTAATTTATTTATCATGGATAAAACTAAAGAACAGTTAGAAAAATTGAGAGAAGTAGCAGAAGCATCTCTTACAAAAACGGATGAACTTCAAAAAGTTCTTGCTCAAATCGAAGCTTTAATGTCTAGAGAAGAATCAAAAACATTATCAAAGAAGAATTAATTATTTAAAAAAAATAATTTTAGGTTTTGTACTTTTAATTACACCTCCATAAATCTATTGTAGTTATTAATTGGTTATGCAGAACCCGTTCCAAAGTTTTCTGTTAGGTCTCGAGGTCTTACCTTCTTTAAGTAAAAGACCTCTTTAATTTGTTTGCTTTTATTATATTTTTATAAGATGCTTATTTAGTTGATTACTTTATGGATTTCTTTCAAGCAGACATTTACATCGAAAGATTCAGTATTTACAACCTCTAATCCTGTTTTTTCTGTAACTTCAACAGTTGCATTACATTCGTCTTGTTTAAGAGCCATATAACTTGGCGTTATTTCTTCAATATCTAATTCAACTCTTGATTCAGTATCTTCCTTATATTGTTCCATTACTAATGTAAGTGCCTCTATCTCAACGGAAAAATTATCATTTGCTTTTGCTTCAAATGAAATTACAAGAAATGGAAATAAAATCAACGCTATTAATTTTTTCATTTCTATAAAATGTGTTTATTTTTTTTATAACGTGGATTGTCTGCTAAGGAAAGTGTCATTAGCTGCATAAATTTTTGTTATCTATTTTTACTCGCAAATAGAATTTAAAATACAGATTAATTGATAAAAAAACTAAACGAGACTTTTAAGTATAAATTGGTATATTTAAATGAAAAATTTAAGTCACTTCACTAGGATTTTTCTCAAGATTTAATTTCGATAATTTCTTCTTCAGAAACAATTGCCCATTTTTTAAATGACTTTTTGCAGGGATATCCGCCTGTTAAGTCACCAAATGCAGGAAGATATAAAACATTTTTATTCGAATCCATTGCAAAGCACCTGAAAGATAATTTATCTCCTTTGTTTTTTAAATAGATTTTTGGATGATAATGTCCACAAATATTCAATGTTTTATTATCGCCTAAATCAACTGGTTCATGGCTAAAAGTAATATTTTTAGTTTTTCTAATATCAAAAATTTTTATGTTTTTAATATCACAACCTACATCGTGATTTCCGAGGACTAGCTCAACGTTAGTTTTTAGTATTTCAGGAAGATCCTCAACTTTTTTTTGAAGAGTTGTATCTATTGAATATTTGCTGTGGAATAAATCTCCTAATATTATTAACTTTTCAGGACTATATCTTTTTACTATTTTTTTTATTCTTGCGAAATTATTTCTATCTGAATTATTAGTAAGAGGTAAACCATTTTGCTGAAAATACTCAGCTTTCCCAAGATGAATATCGCATATTAACAAATCTTTTGTTTCCGGTAGAAATAAAGCTCTTGAAGGAAGCATCTCTAACAATGTATCTTCCCAAGTAAATTTAAAAGAACTTTTTTTCATTTAATCACTATATTTTTTTATAAGTTTTTCTACTCTTTTTTCTATTGGTTCATTGCTTAAAGTATTTTTAAGTCTTTCAACTAATAAAGGGAAAGCAAAAGGAGTTGGAGTTTTTATCTCGTTTAATAGAATTTTTAAATTTTTTAATCTTTCTAATGATCTAGATATTCTTTTATTTTCTAATTGATATTCTTTAACTTCTTGATGCGATTGTTTTATCAAAAGATGGCCTTCTTCATATTTAGTAAAGACATCGTAGAAAAGACTTGAACTTATTTGAAGTTGAGAGGAGGTTTTTGTTTTGGTTGGATTATTTTGATTTACAAGTCCACTTATTTGGGCAATATTTTTAAATCTACGTTTTGTTAATTCTGAAAAATTAATTGCATTTTCTAGATCTTCTTCTAATTTTTTGTTATTCAAAAAGTAATCAGCTTCTTTTTTTATTATGGAAAAATCATAATCTTCTGCGGTAGTTAAGCTGAATCCAAAATCATTAGCAGTAATACTAAATGTAGATTGTTTTAATTTTGCCAATCTCAAAGCCCATAAAAATGCAATTCCTTCATTTACAAATTTGCCATCAAGTGTAAAAACAAAAAGATTTGATAAATCCTTGGTTTTATATATTTCTATAAGGAATTCATCTTTCTTTGGAATATTTGAAAGAACTTTTTGTTTCTTCAATATTGGGCGTAATGAATTGAGTTCAGGATTTAAGCAATCATAATTTTCTAGTTCGTTGCATATATCTATTTCTTTTCTCAAACTCTCACAAAGTAGATCAGAAATTGCCATTTGACCTCCAACCCATGCAGGTATTAGAGAACTTTTTTTTGTTGATTTTTTAACGTATAAAATCATATCTCTTATTCTTACAAATTGAAGCATTTTACCTGCAAAGTAAAAGGTATCTCCAGGATTTAATTTTGAAGCAAAATTCTCTTCTAAATTTCCTAAGGATTTCCCTTTCATATATTTAACATTCACAAATTTGTCACTTGTAATTGTCCCAATATTGAACTTATGCATTCTTATTAAAGATTTGTCTTTTACAAAATATTTAAAGTTTTCATTATTATTTTGTGATTCTTCTTTAACTATCTTTTTATATTTTGGGTATGCTTTAAGACATTTTCCTCCATTCTCTAAAAAGTCAAGACACCAGTTCCAATCTTGATCTTTTAAGTTTCTATAACTCCAACAACTTTTAATTCTTTCTTTCTCAATTTTCGGATCAAAGCCATTTCCGCATGCCAAACTTATTAGATGTTGAAGAAGCACATCAAAAGATAATTCAGGAAGTCTAATTTCCTCAGATATACCACTTTTTATTATTCTTCTCATTGCACTAATTTCAAATAACTCTAAAGAATTAGTAGGCATAAAAATTATTTTTGATTTACCGCCTGGTCTATGAGCACTCCTTCCCGCTCTTTGGATAAGTCTAGCTAAGTTCTTTGCACTACCAATTTGAACTATTTGATCTACAGGTTGGAAGTCAACTCCCAAATCTAACGAGCTGGTGCAGACTACCCATTTTATTAATCCATCTTTAACCCCTTCTTCAACTCTTTTTCTTTCTTCTTTATCGAGAGAGCCGTGATGAAGTGCGATTTTGTCTTCCATTTCTGGCAGAAAAAATTTAAGACATTGATACCATCTTTCAGATTGGTTTCTTGTATTGGTGAATAATAAGGTGCTTTTATTTTTGTCTAGGATTTTTAAAAGTGAAGAATGACTTCTGATTCCTAGATGGCCACTCCATGGAAAGGTCGTTTCCTCTTCTGGCAAAACGCTTATAATTTCTATCTTTTTTTGAATATTTGTACTTATAATTTTGGGTTTAATAGCGCTCATCCCAACTATTGCTCTAGCTGCTTCTTCAATATTTCCAATAGTTGCAGACATTGCCCAAATTTGTAAATTTTTTATATTACCTCTTAGCCAACTTAAAGATAACTCGCACTGGTTTCCTCTTTTACTACCCATCAATTCATGCCATTCGTCAATAATTATTGATGACAACTCCTTGAACAGATTATTAGATTCTTTATTAGAAAGTAAAAGAGATAAAGACTCTGGAGTCGTGATAAGAATATTAGGTGGTTTAGTTAGTTGCTTCTTCTTTTCATATAGGGTTGTGTCCCCATTCCTAATTTCAACAGTGATTTCTTTATTAAAATGTAAAGCTGCTAATTGGATGGAATTTTTTAGATCTCTACTTAGTGCTTTTAAAGGCGTTATTAATAATATTTGCACACTTTTGTTATTTTTGGGATCTTCTATCTGTGATAAAGGTCCCATTAATGCAGCGTAAGTTTTGCCGCATCCAGTAGGAACTTGTATTATTCCGTTTTCCCCATTTAAAAATGCTTTCCAAGATTCTATTTGGTAAGTTAATGGCTCCCATCCATTTGAGAAGAAAAACTCTTTAATTTTAGAAATTAAATAATTTTGCTTACTATTTCGCATAATATTTTTCATGATATTTTTTTCATCAGTTCATAAGCATTCTCTAGGCTATCTGCATCATTGATTTTTTTATCTTTTCTCCATCTTGTTATTCTCGGAAATCTTACTGCTATGCCAGACTTATGACGTTTTGAAATTTGTATTTTCTCAAAAGATATTTCGAATACCATTTCTGGTTTTAACGATCTAACAGGACCAAATTTTTCTATTGTATTTTTCCTTATCCATTTATCTAGCTCTTTAATCTCAATATTCGTTAAACCAGAATATGCACTTGCAAATTTAATTAATTCTTGTTCTTTCCATAATGCAAAACTGTAATCTGTATAAAGACCAGCTCTTCTACCGCTACCTCCCTTAGCGTAAATTAGAACAGCATCTAGTTGCATAGGATCAACTTTATATTTCCACCAAATGCCTTTTTTTCTGCCAGAGGAGTATATAGAAGTCTTTTTCTTAATTATTAATCCTTCAGTATTATTTTCTCTGGATTTTTTTCTATAAGTTAAAGCATCAGGCCAATTTTTAGGAAAGATTAAATCACATATTTTGAAAATATCAGAGATATTATTCTCAGTTTTATCTTGCCATTTTGAAAAATATTTTTCTAATTCAATTCTTCTATTTTCTAATTTAATTTCTCTAATATCTCTCCCATTAATCTCTAAAAGATCGTAGGCAATAAAAATAATTGGATATTTTATTTGGATTGATCTAGTAGGAGACTTTCTATTTATTCTTTTTTGAAGTAAAGAAAAATCAAATGCAATTTGTTCTTTAAAATTCCAAACTAATAATTCACCATCAAGAACAAAATTATCTTTTATATGCGACATTTTCTCTACTAATTCTGGGAAAGATTCATTGACTAATTCTTGCCCTCTTGTCCATAACGAAACATTTCCTGATCTTTTAATTAATTGCATCCTTATACCGTCGTATTTCCATTCAAATTGAAAATCATTTATTGAATCTTTGAAGATTTTATCTTCAATAGTATTTGCTAGAAGAAATGGAAATGGTTTGGAATTTAACTCTTTTGGATTGATATTCTTGTTAATTAAAAATTCATATGAGTCAATTGAAGGCTCAAAATTCCCCATCAACCTATGGGAAATAATCTCTTCATCAATATTAATAAGTTTTGATATTGATTTTGTGATTAATCCGATAGAGACTCCTACTCTAAAAGTTCCTGTAAGAATTTTATTGAAAATTAGATGGTTATCTTCAGGCAATGTTTCCCATAGATTTTTAATTTCTAAATTTTTATCCTCCTCATTAAGTTTTGATAATGCAGGTATTGTTTTGCTTAGTAATTGATTGAGACTTATATTTGATAATTTCTTATCCTTGGAAGTAGTTTTATTTTTAAGTAATAAAGTTATTACCTCAGCCGAATCTCCAACTTTTAAATAACATGTATCAATTAACCATTGAGGATATTCATATATTTGAGAAAAAAGATTTTTTAAATATCTTCCACTAATAAATCTCTTATTACTTTTTCCAGTTAGTAAATATATTGCCCATGAATTATCTATTGGTTCATTTGACAAAAAATATCTTTTTAAAACTTCAATTTTATTATTTGTACTATTAATAGAATCTAGATCGCCAAATAATTCTGAAAACTTTTTTAAGCTCATATTTATTTACCGAATAAAAGGACATTTATTGATTCCTTTTCAACTAAATATTTACTTAAGGCTTCACTATCTCCATGATGAAAAAATACATTTTTTGCTTCAGACATTTTTACTACTTTTAGAATTCCATCCCAATCAGCATGATCAGAGATTGCGAATCCTTTATCATATCCTGATCTTTTTCTTAGAGCTCTTATTGACATCCATCCACTCGCGAAAGCTGTTTGAATATTTTTGAAATTTTTTAGATAAGAGCCCTTACTTAAAGATGGCGGTAATAATATTAGACTTCCTTTAAGTTCATCTATCTTTTTTTTATTTTCAATTTTTATAGTCTCTTTAATATTAATTCCAAGTTTTTTATAACTATTGTTCATTTTGTGAATACTACCATGGGAATAAATATTACCTTTAAAATTTGTTTTGCTAATTTCGTTTAACAATCTCTGAGCTTTCCCAAGTGAATAGCAGAAGAGTAAAGAAGTTTTTTCTGGCGAATTAGTTATCCATTTTGAAATATCATTTGCTATTTTATTAGTCTCATCCCACTTGAATATTGGCAAACCAAAAGTACATTCGCTTATTAAATAATCAGTTTTTAGTATTTCATATTGTTTGCAAGTCTCATCTTTTTGTAGCTTAAAGTCACCTGAAATTAGCCATTTTTCTTCAGCAAAAATAAACCTTATTTGACTAGATCCAAGGATGTGTCCGGATGGATGAAAAGAAATTTTGATGCCATTTATCTTAAATTCTTCTCCATATTCAAAAGTCTTAATTTTGATATTATCTCCAACTCTTTCTTTAATAAGTATCGCAGTCTCCTTAGTAGTAATATATTCTTCACAGCCAAATGTAAAGTGATCAAAATGAGCGTGGGTTATTAATGCCTTTTTTACTGGCATGCTTGGATCAATCCAAATATCAGCAAGTTCACAATAAAGATTTCCATCTTTATATCTAATTAAATATTCTTGTTTAGTTCTCAAAACTACATCTCTTAGAATGAAGTTAATTTAGCTAATTATGCCCATGCTTGTTTTGATAAAGCTATTGCTGAAATTGTTAGTAAAGCAATAACTACAAATTTGTTACTCCAATTAATCATGAATGAACTAATTTTGTTAGAAGAAACTCTATTAGATGCCACAATCTTTTCCCGATTCAGAATATCATTTTCATTATTTTCTAAGCAATTTAAATTTTTAATCGCATTTATTAATTTAGATTCGCAGGTTGAGAGTTGCTCTACTTGATTTAATAAATCAATATCTTTTGGTCTTAATAAAGAATTTAATTCTTTAATTTTGCTTTCGTTTTTCACAAGAAATTCATTAACTATCTCATCTGATCCTAATCCCTTCTTTATATTTAAAAGAATAACATCTCTTTCCCAGGATTTTTCAAGAGAATTTAAAATTTTGCTTATGCTCATCTTAAGTATTTTTACTTATGATAAATTATTATTTTTTTCTTCTGTGGCTTATTCCTCTAAGTAATTAGAAAAAATTATTTTTATTTAAGATTTGCGAATAAGTCTGTTTGCAAAGTATTTTATCTTTACTTTTTCTACAATTTTTTTAGAACTACTTTTGGGTTTAACTTTATTTAAATTGATCACTTCATCTGACACATTTTTGCCCGTTTTAAAATAACTTTTAATTTTTTCTAATTCTTCTTCATTTAATCTTTTTGTTGCACCTTTTGCGTTGATTCCAAGTTTCTTGCAGGCTAATAATATTCTATTACTCTCGACATTAAGATCTTTGGCAATAGTGAAAATTGGAGTGTTTATGTACATTACTTTCTTTATTTTGGAATTTATTATTAATAATATATTTATAAATTAGAAATTAAATATATTTTTAACTATTATTAATTTCAAAAAGTTTTTTGTTTAATTAGGCCACTTCATCTTCGAAATTATTTAGATCATTAAACTTTTTTTTCATGGTTGGGTTATTTCTAGTCAATTTCTTTACTGTTAAATCTTGAGATTTGCTATCAGCTGATAAAAGATGTTTTTTTGAAAGAATTAAAGCCTCTTTAGTTTTTTGTAAATGGTTTATTGATTTGTCAATCTCTAAAATTGCATCATTAAATCTATCTTGGGCCAGCGAAACATTTTTTCCAACTGCATTTTTGAATTGCTCAAGAGTATTTTCAAAATTAGTTATGTCGTAATTTTCACGTTTCATTAAATCAATTTGTGATTTGTACTTTAAGGTTTCCATAGATGCATTTCTTAATAGAGAAATAATCGGTAAGAAAAATTGAGGTCTTATGACATACATCTTTGGAAATCTATGAGACACATCTACTATGCCTGCATTATATAGTTCACTGTCCGCTTCTAGAAGCGAAACGAGTACTGCGTATTCACAAGATTTTTGCCTTCTATCTTTATCTAATTCTTTTAAAAAATCTTCGTTTTTTCTTTTATTAGTTCCATTTAAACTTTCATTCTTCATCTCAAACATTATGGATACGACTTCGGTTTTATTTTCATCAAATTCTCTAAATATATAGTCCCCTTTACTTCCAGAACTGGCATCATTATCCTTTTCGAAATAAGAGTTTTTAAACGCAGAGGCACGATTCAGATTAAATTGGGTTTCGCAATGGATTTCTAATGTTTCTCCTACCATTTTTGTAGATAATCTAGATTTCATTTCTCTTAATTCCTGAATAGTCAGATCTCTTTCACTAATTTTGCTTTTAAACTTTTCTTCAATTAATTTTTCATTAATTGAATTTTCAAGCCTCATCTTTTCAATGGAATTTGTTAATGAAGAGTTCTCTTTTTCTAAATTAGTAACAGCTTCACTGACTTTGTTTTTTAAAGATAATTCTGAAATTAATGACTGGTTTTTAATTTCATCCTTCAACTTGATTAATTCATTATTCAATGAATTAATTTTATTTGTTGCTTGATTTTTTAAATCATTAAGGGCATTTGTTTTCTTTTCTTCCGCTATTTTTAATTTAGATTCAAGAGTTTGGATTTCAGACTCTTTAATGCGATCTTGCTCTATTAACTGTATTTTTAACTCATGTTTTAGAATTTCCAAAGCTTTTTTATTATCTTCTTCAGCCAAACTAAGTCTTTCTTTTATTTGTTTGTTAAATTCTTCGTCTTTTATCTGAAGAAGTATTTCTTCAAAGCTGCTGGGATCAATTCGGAAAGTTTTGCCACATGAAGGACATTTAATATCTTTCATTTTTTAATTACAAAATTAATTTTAGAAAGGATTTAATAATATTCGAATTATGTAAAAAGAATATTATTCTTGACTAAGAATAAACAATGATCCAATGTTATGCATTAAAAAATAAAATAATTACTCAATAAAAGTCATATTAATCCTGATTCCTTAAGAATATTTATTTTATTTGCTAATTCAATGTCTGCGGAAGATATTGAGCGGTCTAAAGTTTTGTGAGATGAAACTGTGTAACCACTATCATCAACAAATTCGTCTTCAGTATCTTTTAAGTGGGTATTCTCATTTTGGAGATCTTTAAAATTATCCGACTTGTAGATATTTGACTTATTGATATTACTATATCCAAAATTAGCAATTCCTCTAGCATCTAATGCTTCCTCAACTAATATTCCAACTACCTTAGATCTACTTATAGATTCGCTCTTGGATATTTCATCAATAATTTCAAGTACTCTTTTTCTAGGAAGATATCCTATTCTTTTAACTTTATTTTCCATGAGTCTTTACATATGTCAATATTGTAACACTTCTGTCAAATAAAGTCAGATTTTGATTATCAGCACTTATGTATAAATTTAAATAATTAAGAGTAAAGTATAATTTTAAGGAATTCCTATACAAAGTTATTTCTCAAATAGCAATGAGGATAGTTTTATATGCTTATTCTAATTACTCTTTCAGATTGGGTCGGATTTCTGAAATTTTCTTAATTTAAATTCCAAATATTATGAAAGATAAACTATATGATAATGCTGATAGCTTTGCAATGTCATTTGATGAGGAATGGGAAAATATTGATTGTGATGATATACGTTTAAAGATAGATAAGGTATTTGAACTTTTATCAGATCACCCTTTTTTAATATCGAATCCAGAAAATGCTAGAAAAATGGCAGAATTTAGGATATTTTCATTAAAAAAATTTCAATAATTATTTTTAAATTTTATTAAAATTAATCATTTAGAATTAAACATTTAATATAAAACTTGAGTGCTTGAGATTTAAATAGTTGGTGAATTAAAAAATCCCTTACTATATAAAAATATTATTATGCCAATAATTGGACCTATCCCAAAAACAAAAAGTACTAATTTAGCAGAATTTTTTGTTTGACCTAATTTTTGATTATTTAAATTTGAATTAGTTTGATTCTTTTTTGTTTTTTTCTTTTTCATGAAGGGTATATTACTACAACGTGACTTTAAAAGATTTTGATATGTTTCTGGGTTTGAAATAATTTTTCAATTTAAAGAAATAGATATGGGAGTCAAAAAAGATCGTATTGTATAATGTAAAGAACATAAAGCAAATATGAGTGCAACTAAGAGAGAGGAAGTATGTTCTCACCTTAGATATATAAGGTTAGAGCTTAGAGAGATGCATCAAACACTATTAAAAGAAGATTTGTTGCCAGATCTTAATGAAGCAAAGGAAGTACTCGCACAGCTTGATGCTTTGTTAGATTTATTATCAGAAAAAAGAGTATCGAAAGTAAATAGCCAATTTTGAAAACTTTCAGTAAATTTGAATTTGTATTAAAGATAATTTGTAGCTGATTCTATTTTTTTTCTATTATCGTGCATTTGTTCTAATTTATTGTAAATCTCTTTAATTTGCATTTGTATTAGATCGGTTGAATGTATATTACTTAACGCATCTAATGTTGATAGAAGGCTTTCTTTGGCTTCAATTAAATGTCTACATTCTTTACTGCCTGCTTCGTATGACATAGGATTTTATAAAAAAATTATTATCCCAAATATATTGAGAATTCTTCCGTATTGCTTGATACTCTTATTAACTCAACGCTTATTATTGTAATTTTTAATACAGAATAAGAAACTATTTTTACTAAGATTTATTAAAAAACTTATGAAAGAAAACACCAATGACTATAAATTTTGTATTAAATTGGCTTTAGATAATGCAAAAAAAAGAATTAATCTACTAGATAATTCTGATAAAAAGTGTGTCTTAGAAGAATATAAGGAATGGATTAATGATGGTTTAAATAAGCATACAGTTTTATTACTAAGAGATGATCCGATCATTTAAGAATGAAGTAAAAATATTTTCTAATTCTTTGTACTAGAAGTAACCCTAAATAAAAAATAAAGACTTACGATAAAAATTGATGACAGAATAACTGTTAATGAAGAAAAACTATCCATATCTTTATTAATTAAAAAATTTATTTAAATATAGCAGTTAACTTAAATAAGTCCTGAATTCAGTTCTCTTTCAAAAGTGAAAGAATAAATTTATTCAAGGTTTCTTTTTCTAAAAATATTTTTTTATTCTTGTAGTTTTTTAATTTTTTAAAAATTAAATCTACTAAGTGTTCTGATTTTGGAGTCATATATTAAATTTATTTTCCTAATAAATAAATTTTCTCTTCACCTATTTTATCTGGCTTTGTTATTTTACATCCTTTATCTTTTTCCATATTACAATCTTTTGTGGCAGGAACAGATTTCCAGGTGCAAATTTTTTCTTGGGAATCTTCTTTTAATATTTTCCATCCATCATCTAAGTATTCTGTAATACCATCCTCTACACAAGAGAACTTTATTTCCATTCTTTTCTTTTCTGAATTAGGATTCTCATCAATATTTTTTTCCAAATTATTTGTGGGATACTCTTTATTAGTTGATGTCTTACAAGAAATTAAGAAAATAGTAATTAGAATTATTAATGGAAATTGTTTTATTATTTTCATTTTTTTCTTTTGATGATTCTAAATTATTTAAATTATAGTTTATTTTGATTCTATTAATTTTAATAGTTTATCCATCTTATTCATCAAGTCTTTTACATCACCTGGCTTAGGTAAAATTAAATCTTCAGTAACTTCTAGATGCATTTTCTTTAAGTTTTGCCTTAAATCTTTTAAATGCATTTTTACGTTTTCTTTCTTTTGTTTTATATCAGTCATAGGAATAAAATTTAAACTTTATTAAACTTAAAGTTACTATCATAATATTGAAATGGTTATTTAAAGAGAATAATTAAAATTTAATTTTTTAAATTTTCTATTTCATAGATTTCTTCGCCACCATAACAAAAATTTGTAGATATCATTTTTATTTCCCTATTACTAATTCCGGTTAAATTTTTATTTTTAATAATATAATTTGTAGCAATCGCTTCACAATCTAATTTGTTTTTTGCATGTTTAATAACTGGATAAAAATATGCCAATGTAATAATCGCAAACAAAAATATTATTATTGATTTTTTGTCATTTTTAATAAATTCTTTAGATGTTTTTTTTGCTTTTAATATTTTAATTAGTAATTTATCTGGTAATCCTATTTGAACAAATAATAACTCTACCCACCATGGAAGATTCTTATCTTTCTTTTTCTTTAAGTTTTCGGAAGTATTCATTTTCTTGGCTTCATAGATTTGGTTTCTAACCTCTTTAGGATTATTAGGATTAGTTGTTTCTTTTTTACTCATATCATCGAATGATTTATTAGGAATGTAGAGGTTTTATTTTGATTTGGAAACTATATTTTTATTTTATAAGTTTTAATTTAATTTATCTATGAATATGAGTATTGTTAATCTGTATTCCGAAATTTTAAATGGCAAAAAAAAGAAGAAAGTTAAATAAAGATTTTGAGAGAAAAATATATACATCAAAAAAAAATGTCGAATTAGTACTAGCAAAAATCTATGATATTGATGATGAAGACATACAAAAAGAATATATGAGCGCTTTTAACAACGTGGTTTACTTATATGATGAATTAAAAGAAGATTACGAAAGACAAGGATTTTCTGATAATTCTGAAGAACTTCTCGCAAGCTATAAAAATGCTTTTAATCTTTTCGAATCAGAATTTGAAATTTAAATTCAATTTCTTATTACCGTTTGTAAGGTGTAACAGGTATTTCAATTGGCTTTCCTTTTTGGAGGTCAGATCTTTTCTCTTGTAAATCTTTGATACATAAAGATACCCTTTTCTCCTTTGAGCAAAATCGTTTTATTTGGTAGTTAGTAAGTGAGAATAATTCATTACTAAATGAAAAAAAGGTCAATAAAAAAATAGAAGAATTTAATACCAATTTCATTTGTTCTTTCCTTACTATTTTCTAACTCTAATTTTATTTAATTACTTTCTATTATAAATATCAATAATTTGTTTTAATTCATCTTTACTTAAGTCTGTTGAAATAAAAACTTCTTGGGCTGTTTTACCCTTTCTTGCAATAGCTTTATACCCGTTTATAGTTTTCACTGACAATCTAATTATCAATTTAGAAGATCTTCCCCTGGATCTTGAAATAGCAGCAGGAGTTATTGTTTTGATATTTATGTCAAGTGCCAACTTTTGGAGTATTGGAATTAGACCTTCTATATTTGTACTATGATTTAAAACTAACCTTCCCAATTTAAATTTATGCCTATTCTATTGAGAAAATTTTGTTTCTGAGAAATTAACTTTAGCTTTAAAATGATTAAAAATTTAGAAGTTCTGTTATATTTATATTAGCGATTTAAATTTAATGATCTTTCAAATAGGTTGGGCAGCATTGGCTGCGATTTTTACTTTTTCAATTGCAATGGTTGTTTGGGGAAGAAATGGTGATGGTTCCATTGATATATGATTTCATTTTTAACTAATGAAGTCTATATAAGTAAATTTCTTATCTTAACATCGTTCGTTTTACTCATATTCATAACATTCGCTGTAATTTATATATCCTATGTCTCTTGGAAAGATAAAAAAAGATTAAATAAATAGGTATTATTTTTTTTGTTCTTTTTTCTTGTCTTTAGTCCTGAGCTCTTCAATTAATTCTTTTGCTTGTTCCATTTTTGATATAGTGCTTTTATAAATTCCAATATCTTTTTCTGCTTTATTAGCAGATAAGCTTAACTTCTCAAAAATATCAGAGGTCATCTTATTTTTATCTGATTCATTTTTCTCTTTTAAATCTTGGGAGTTTGAAATTAATATATATATTCCTAAGTTTAAAATCCTTGAAGGATAAAGTTTAGAATTACTTTTTTCTATTAATAATTTTAAAATATCTTTAGATGTTTTATCCTTGAATTCTTTTTGAGACTTTTTAGATATTTCATTAATTTCCTTAACCTCAAAATTTGCAGAACTGCATAAAGATTCAAAAAGTAGATCCAAGTGTTTTTCAGGTTGATATCCTTTCATTAATTCTTTGAATGTTTCGGTGAGACCGACACAAAAGAGATAATCTTGCTTAAATTCGTTTTGATGGTTTAAAAGATTAAGTTCGACAAGCATTTCATCAACTATTCTTTTATATAAACCTGGAATGACGTAAGGAAATTTTTCATGAAATAACTTTTTGCTATCTGAAACAGTCAATTTTTCTTTCAATTTTTTATATGTAAACCTTAATAAGGTTAGCGTATGTTGACTCAATATCGTTAATATCTAATAAACAGATAAATATTATTATGATCCCTTTAGTATTAGAAGAATCAGGCGGTAGTGAAAGAGTCTTTGATATTTATTCGAGACTATTAAGAGAGAGAATAATCTTTTTGGGAGAACAAGTTACTAGTGAAACTGCTAATAGAATTGTTGCACAATTATTGTTCCTCGAGGCAGAAGATCCAGATAAGGACATTTATATGTACATAAATTCACCAGGCGGATCCGTATATGACGGATTGGGTATCTTTGACACAATGCAACATGTAAAGCCTGACATTCATACAGTTTGTGTTGGCTTAGCAGCTAGTATGGGTGCATTTTTGCTTGCGGCAGGTACTAAAGGTAAGAGAAGCAGCCTTAGACATTCAAGAATAATGATTCATCAACCACTTGGAGGCGCTAGAGGGCAAGCCAGTGATATAAGAATTCAAGCAGATGAAATTTTGTTCTTAAAAGAACGACTTAATACTGAATTATCTGAAAGAACTGGAAAGGATTATGACACTATCAAAGAAGATACTGATAGAGATTTTTATATGTCGCCAAACGAAGCAGTTGAGTACGGTTTAATTGATCTGGTGTTAGATAAGAAACCAATAAAAATTTAGCTTAATAATTGAGGTGTTCTCTCTTTCTCAGGAATTTTTGTGAATTTGGAAAGAATACTTACAAATTCATCACCATCTAATGTTTCTTTTTCGATTAATAGGTCAACTATCTTATCCATAGCTTCTCTATTTTTGCTTACTATATCGTAGGTTTCTTTATAACATGCCTTGACCATTACTCTTACACTTTCATCTATTTGTTTGGAGATTGAATCAGAAACTTCACTTCTAGTCATTAAATCTCTACCAACAAATACTTCTTGATTACCACTTTCTAAAGCTATAGGACCTAAATTACTCATTCCAAATCTAGTAACCATTTGGCGGGCCATTGAAGCAACTTGTTGGAAATCACCTCCCGCTCCTGTTGTAATCTCACCTTCTCCAAATACTACATCTTCGGCAGCTCTTCCTCCTAAAGCACCCATTATCCTCGCTTTTAATTGCGCCCTGCTAACAAGGGTTTGTTCATCGTCTGGGGTAAACCAAGTTAATCCTTTAGCTTGACCTCTTGGAATGACGGTCACTTTTTGAACAGGATCATGGGCTTTAACAAGTGAACCTATGAGAGCATGGCCAACTTCATGATAGGCAATTAATCTCTTGCTTCTACCATCTGTTAATGGAGAACCTTCCATTCCTGCGACAATCCTATCTACAGAGTCATCAATTTCTGAGATACTTATGGAGTCTTTCCTCCTCCTGGCGGTTAATATAGCAGCCTCATTTAATAAATTTGCTAAATCTGCTCCAGTAAACCCTGGTGTTCTTCTCGCGATGCTTTCTAGCGTTAAATCCTCTTGAAGTTTCTTATTCCTAGCATGAACTTCCAATATTGATAGTCTGCCCTTGATGTCAGGTGCATCTACAGTTACCTGTCTATCAAATCTGCCTGGTCTCATTAGCGCTGAGTCTAAAACATCTGGCCTGTTTGTGGCTGCAATTATTATTATGCCACTATTGCCTTCGAAGCCATCCATTTCAGTAAGTAATTGATTGAGAGTTTGTTCTCTCTCATCATTACCTCCACCAATACCTGCACCTCTTTGCCTTCCGACAGCATCTATTTCATCAATAAAAATTAAACAAGGACTATTCTCTTTAGCTCTTTTGAAAAGGTCTCTGACTCTACTAGCTCCAACACCAACAAACATTTCAACAAATTCAGAACCTGATAATGAGAAAAATGGCACACCAGCTTCACCTGCAATTGCCTTAGCTAAAAGGGTTTTACCAGTACCAGGAGGTCCTACCAATAGAACCCCTTTGGGAATCCTTGCTCCTACAGAAGTAAATTTTTCTGGTTTTTTCAGAAAAGTTACAACTTCTTGCAAATCCTGTTTAGCTTCATTAACACCTGCAACATCATCGAATACAACTCCTGTTTCAGCTTCCATTGCAAACCTTGCCTTTGTTTTCCCAAACTGCATTGCTTGGCCAGGACCTCCAGGCATACCATTAGACCTCCTGGCTAACAAAATTAAACCTCCAATTAAGATAGCCGGGAAGAGTAAATTACCTAAAATTCCTAATGCAGGAGGAGCTGTTTTTACTGGATGAACATCAAAACTGATTCCCTCATTTTTTAAAATATTTATAAGTTCTGGTGTTAATCCGGGAAGATCTACACGCAACCTTTGTACTTTATTATCTAAATCCGAATCTATTGTCTCTATAACTGCATTTCTGCCTCCCTCAAAAATATCAACAGATGTAACCCTTCCTGAATTAATGTAATCTAAAAATCTTCCGTAGCTAACTCTTGCTACCGCTGAATTTCTTGGTGCAACAGTAGTACCATTAGATTTAAGTGAATCAACATTGCTTGAAGATAAAAATTGGTAGGAAAGCGCTATTACTAAAAGTATAGGTAAAGCCCATAAAATTAATGTTTTAAATTTCTGATTCATTAATTTGTAGAAAATCAATTCTAGGATTCTAGACTGAATCAGTGCATTTCGTTGATATTTTCTCTAACTTTATGTTTATACTACTCTTTAATATATCTAATTTATAAATGAAATTTGAGATCAACGATAAGGTTAAGTTGATTGCGCCAGTCTCTTACTTGAAGACTTCAGATAATATGCCGATGTTAAGACCACCTGATTTAGTAGCAATTGATGAAATTGGGGAAATCCTTTCAATTAAATCTCCAGATACTGTTGAAGTAAAGTTTAGAAGAGGTTCGTTTTTAATCGATATTGATAAGATTGAGAAAAACTAACTTAAAAGTTTTTCTTCCACCTATTAGAAATTTCTAAACATATGTTTTTATTTCCAGAAATACTCAGAAAAGGTTTTGAAAAATACTTATTTGTTAATTTAAAAATATCTAACGAAGATATTTCCTCTATTTTTGAATTTAAATCGTTCTCAGAAATTGGTGAAATACCATAACTAACTAACTGTATCTTTCTTTGTAAAATTTCATCTAGTGATTGATTTCCTAATAGAAAAGAACCTTTAAGCTTTTCTTTTGCTAAAAATATTTCAGCATCAGTCAACGGATTAAAAAGTAAATTTTTCCATAGTGTTGATAAAAGTTCAAAAGCAAAAAGTGCTTGCTCATTAGATACGGATAAATAAATTAAAAATGGGGCATTTCCACTCCTGATAGGATAATAAACACCTAAATCGTAAGTGATCCCATGTTTTTCTCTAAAAAGTTTAAATAAAGCAGCGCTCATTCCATAAGATAAATATGACTCCAAAACCTTAAGAGGAAAATATTCACTACTTCTTCGCGAGCAAGTTTGGTCCCCCATCATTATTATTGTTTGATTTGAATCATTATTAATGTAATCAAATCTATTTGCAGTATTTAAATTATGATTAAGAGGATCTGATTTTTCTTTTAAGATTTTTTTTTCTAATGTTTCAAAATTTTCTCCATTTATTTCGAGATTATTTGAAATTAAATACTTTTCTCTATTTTTTAAATTTTTAAACTCAATCAAAACATCTTCATAGGTAATCTTTGAGACATCATTAGCATTGCCAATTGTGTTGAAAGCATAAGGATGATTTGAGTAAACAATTTTTCTCCATTTTTCAAAACAGATATTGAATGGATTCTCTTTATCTTTTTTAATGTGATTAATAGAAGATTTTTTTACTTTTTTAAATTCAGTTTCCGAGAGGATTGGCTTATTAATTATTAAGTCTAATAAAGGGAATAATTTGCTGAAATGTTCATTTAGGGATTTAATACTTATTGAAATACCATCTTCAAATATTTCTTGATTTAATTCTGCTCCATAGGACTCAATATACTCAGAGAGAGTGAAATTATTAAAACCTTCACATCCTCTGGTAAGTAATGAACAAAGGATTTTGTTTATCCCTTTTTTACCAGTACTATCCATATCACTCCCCCCTTTAATCCAAATTGAAGCAATTGAGAAATTTCTTCTTTTATTATTTAAAAAATATCTTTTTAACATTTACCAGGGGATGCAACTAAAGTGAATTTCTCTCCACGGATATACTCTATAATCTCTTTAAAGTTATCCAAGTCATTCCAATATTTTAAATGACTCTCTAAATTATTTATTGAAGATTTTCTTCCCCAAAGAAGTTCATTTCCAAAGAATGAAGAGAGTTGTGTAGATGTCTCTAAATTAAATATATAATTACTTTTCACAATATTAATTGCTTTTTTTATTTCATCCAAAGCCAAGGCTTTACAATTTGAGATCTCATCTATTGTTTTATTAATTTGCTTTTCTACTAATTCAATATCTTTGGACTCACAACTTGCTTCCA